>JAESTI010000017.1 GCA_016763665.1 Bacteroidia bacterium
TATCATACTTTCTCGTAACTCTTTTAGGATTACCTTGAGTTTATGTATAAAGTCATTTGGTGATTCAGCACTTTGGGCCTCTCCATAATTTAATGCAGGCGAGGTGCCACATCTAGCTAATTGGCTGGCTATGTGATTAGCATATTTTGTTTTTGGTAAACTTTCAACTACTTCACTAATTCTTATCGAAAAATCGATAAGCCTATCCTCTAAATCAAATTTATTTTCCTTCATTATTCAATATTGGGTGTTCAGTGTTGGATATTCAGTGAAAGACATTCGCCAAAGGTATTATTTTTAAAATATAGGGAGAGTCTTGTGAGATTACTGATGTTAATAAAATTTAAAATTTATTGACTTCCTCAGTTATTCGATTAAAGGTTGCTCTGCCTACATTAACTAACGGTAAACGCAGTTTATCAGAAGTGACATCCATAGCCCGTAAAGCAGCTTTAACTCCTGCAGGATTACCTTCAACAAATAAAAGTTCCATCACATCAAGAAGCTTGTAGTGCAGTTTTTTTGCTTTATCAAAATCACCATCCAAGGCATGTCTCACCATTCGAGAAAAATTTCTGGGAAAAGCATTAGCAATGACCGAAATAACACCATCCATCCCGCATGCTATCAAAGGAAGCGTTAAGGCATCATCGCCACTCAATACCACAAAGTTTCTTGATTTATCACGAATTATATCCATGCACTGTTGCATATTTCCAGAAGCTTCTTTGATACCTACAATGTTTCGAAAGTCTTTTGCCAATCTTAAAGTGGTTTCAGCAGTTAAGTTAATGCTTGTCCTTCCAGGAACATTGTATAAAATTACAGGTAATGGGGAAGCATCTGCAATAGCTTTATAATGCATGTATAAACCCTCCTGGCTGGGTTTATTGTAATAAGGAGTTACGGATAAAATTCCGTCAATATCATCTAAGTGAAATTCCCGAAGGAAATTAATTACCTCCTGGGTATTGTATCCACCTGCTCCGACAATTATAGGAAGTCTCTTATTATTAACTTCAATGACAAATTCCAGCACAGCCAACCGCTCTTCTTTGGAAAGCGTTACTGCCTCGCCCGTTGTTCCAAGCACAACAAGATAATTTACTTTTCCCTTTATTACCTTCTCAATGAGGTTTTCATAACTACGAAAATCAATACTACCATCCTTTCTAAAGGGTGTTATCAAGGCTACTCCTGTTCCTCCAAACTTATCCTGCATCTTCTTTTTTGTTAATCAGGTTGATGTAGTGATTGACCTGTTCAATAAAGTAAGATAAATTCTCATTCTTTTGCAAGTCTATCATCAAATCATAATAAGATTGATTCTTAGGATCATACTTCCCAACTCTATATTTTGCTTTTGATGAACCTGCTATGAATTGTAATGGTAAACATCCTTCCATGTCTAAGCATATCAAAATGTCATGATCACCATTAATGAAATTTCTAATTGTATGTCCACTAGGTTTTAGGTACCAATTTAGATCCTTTAAAGTAAAAAAATCTAAATCAATTGTTGGCAATTGGTGTCTTCCTGTTTGTTTGTCATTAACAAAGCCCAATGCCTTAACTTCCTTTCCACTCTCACGAATTTCTTTTGCATACTCCTTCACTATCTCAAATCTTTCAGAATCCGTTGCATCATAAATAATACCTACTCTTTTTGCATCATCAAAATTCACAGCAATCCGAACAACTTTGGAACTTTCAGCATTCGCTTTACATAAAGAACTTCCTATACTCTTTTTTATACCGTTGAATAAACTCATAACATTAGAGTTTGTATTTAAGATCAAATTTTGGAACAAATGTACGATTTACGATTTTAGACTTACGAATGAAATCGTAATTCATAAATCGTAAATTTTACAATCTGATTAGCTTACCATTTCTTCAAACTCCTTCTCTGAAATTATTTTGATATCAAGATCTTGTACTTTCTTTAATTTGCTCGGGCCCATATTTTCACCGGCTAACAAATAATTCAATTTCTTGGATATAGAAGTCACGTTTTTCCCTCCATTATCCTCTATCATTTTCTTCAATTCTTCCCTACTGTGGTCAGTAAAAGTACCCGAAATTACAAAACTCAATCCAGATAATTTATCACTGCTTGGAAGCTCTGAATCAGCTATTTTAAAAGTCAACCCTTTATCTTTTAACCTTTTAATTACCAGCAAGTTACTTTCTTTACCTGAATTGTTAATTAAAGATTCTGCAATTCTATCTCCAATTTCATCAACATTTAGCAATTCCTCCTGACTTGCACTAATTATATTATCAATATTGTGAAAGTGTTTTGCTAATTTTTTTGCCACTGTTTGCCCGACATATCTTATTCCCAATGCAAACAAAACTTTTTCAAATGGTATCTTTTTAGAAGCTTCTAAACTAACTAGGATATTTTGGATAGATGTTTCCCCAAAACCATCCATTTGAGTTATTTCATCCCTATGTTTTTCTAATTCATAAAGGTCAGCAATATCTTTAACAAATCCTTTCTCATAAAATGTATCAATAATTTCGGGACCTAAATTCTCGATATTCATGGCATTTCTACTGATGAAATGCTCAATTTTTCCTTTGATCTGTGGAGGACAATTCTCTTCGTTAGGGCAATAATGAATTGCTTCTCCCTCTTCTCTTATCAACTCAGCACTACATTCAGGACAATTGGTAATATATATTGTTGGCTCAGAATTTTTATTCCTTTGTGATAGATCCACTCTTGTGATCTTTGGAATTATCTCTCCACCCTTTTCGACAAAAACATGATCGCCTTCTCTAATATCAAGGCGTTCAATTTCATTGGCATTGTGCAGCGAAGCTCTTTTAACAGTTGTTCCAGCTAAAAATACAGGTTCTAAGTTAGCGACAGGAGTTATTGCACCTGTCCTGCCAACCTGATAAGTTATTTTGTTCAATACGGTACATGCCTCTTCAGCTTTGTATTTATAGGCAATAGCCCACCTGGGAGACTTTGCTGTAAAGCCTAATTCCTCTTGTTGTTTTTGGTCATTGACCTTGATAACCACACCATCAATATCGTATGGCAAAGTTTTTTTTCCCTCTTCCCATTCATTGATAAAATTCATTACCTCATCTATGGATTTACATTTGGCCATATTATCAGAAACCTTAAATCCCCACTCTTTAGCCCTTCTTACATTCTCATAATGAAGATCGGTTGGTAGGTTTGCTCCTAGTACGTGATATAAAAAGCAATCAAGAGGACGCTTAGCAACTTGTGCAGAATCTTGCATTTTAATGGTGCCTGAAGTGAAATTTCGGGGATTGGCATACGTTTCTTCACCGATAGCTTCACGTTGCTGATTTAGTTTAGCAAACTCCTCAACTTTCATAAATATCTCCCCCCTTATCTCAAATTCCTGAGGAAAATCTCCCATGAGCTTTAATGGGATACTCTTTATTGTCTTGATATTTGTGATAACATCATCTCCTTGTGTGCCATCACCTCTTGTCACTGCCTGATCCAATTGGCCATTTTTATAAATTAAACTAATCGCTACACCATCATATTTTAGTTCGCAAGTATATTCAAAATCATCACCAAGTACTTTTCTTATTCGAGTATCAAAATCTTCCAACTCTTCTTTAGAATAGGTGTTTCCAAGTGAGAGCATTGGATATTTATGCTTTACTGTGTTGAAGTTCTTTGTAATGGTTCCTCCCACTCGTTTTGTTGGAGAATCCTCTTCTATCAATTGAGGAAACTGCTTTTCCAGATCGATCAGCTCATCAAGTATTTTATCAAAGTCGAAATCGGGAATACCGGGCTGTGAAAGAACATAGTATTTGTAATTGTGCTCTCTTATCTCTTCTGAAAGTTCTTGAATTTTGACTAGTGCTTCGTCTTTTGTCATGGCAAAGCAAATTTACTATTTTGGAATTAATCAGTGTCTTGATTTTTGGGAAATTTATGTAATTAACCTGAGCTCGGGTTAAGAGTCTCATACCTGCCTGATTTATTATAAAAAGAACGCGGATGACACTGATCTTGCGGAGTATCACGAATTTTGATCGCATTTATCAACATAAATCCGTTAAACCCAAATTATGCACTAGAATTGGATAATCATGATTTTTGCCACGAAGACACAAAGTCACAAAGGATTCACTAAGACACCTTTACGGTTATGGTACTCCTATAGCGCAAGTCTTTTGGACTTGTGCTTTAAAGCACCGGCACAAGTGAAAAACACTTGCGCTATACGTGATGAAGTTTTTTACTTCGTTATTCTGAGTTCGTTATTCTATTGTTCTATTGTTAAAATATAGCAATTACCGGCGGATATTGAGAAGTGGCCTTACTTATCCCAAACTCAGGTGATTACATTCCTTCTGTATCCTTCTTATACTGGGCTATTCTTTGTCGTAACTTCTTTCTTTGGGTTTTAATGACTCTCTTTTTGAGTTTTCCTTCAAAGAATTGGTGTAATGGGAACATTAATCCTGCAAGGCCTGCATTAAAAATGAGTTTATAAGCAGGAGCACCACCTGTATATTGTTCAATATTTGGGTCTGCGAGAACAAGAAGGAATTCAAACAATATCATAAAGGATAAAAATGCAATAGCCTCCGCATCTTTTGGTCTTATTCTAACAAATCCCAACATTAATACTCCTCCAAAGAGTATCAGAATACCAATAAAGATAGCAGAATATTGTAGGTTGTCTCGCCTTGA
>JAESTI010000264.1 GCA_016763665.1 Bacteroidia bacterium
GACTAAATCCTACTACACTAAATCCTAGAAATAATGCAGTTATTATTAATATTCTTTTCATTTTATAAATTTGTTAATTGATTAACTATTTGATTTCAAATTTGGCGCAAAGGTCTGATATTAAAAGAACATTTGCAATAATATGTTAAAATAGAATAATATACCTGTCACATGTTTGAGCTAATTCATGCCATTTGAATATCGGATTAGTTATGAAGCTAAATTTTGGAGGGAAATAGTAGAATTAATTTGTCACAGAATGGATAGTGGGCGAATAGCGTGAAGATGGAAGTATACCTACTATAGAAAATACGAATACACGATTAGCGATTGGCTTAATGGATCTTAAACTGCATTCCTAGCAAGATCCCAAGTGCGTTTGATTGTGTTGTATTCTCTTCCGTAGAACCACTTTTTCCAATTTCCTTTAGTATATTCGATAAACCTTTATTATACCGAATACCAGCACAAAGTACCAAACGCCTGATCATATTTACAGAAAATCCCGCACCATAGATCATGCTATAATTAGCCCCACTGAAATTTTTCAGATTATCGTTTAATTCACTCGTACTTTGAGGAATTCCTGTATAAACAAATACTGCTGTGTCTGCACTTGCTGGGACATCATAACTTTGACTGACCAGTAAGTTCATTTGAGGGCCCAGCTCAATGTAGATACCTAGCAAAGTATATACCCTTAACAATAAAGCAGGGCTTAAATAAATTAGGTTTGTAGTAGACTCAAAGTTGGAGCTGTTCACCGTTCCGCTTACTTTATTCTTATACTCCTCATAATATGACTCTAATGACAACCCAACTCTCTCCGTAATATAATAACCAACTCCCCCTCCGTAACTTCTACCAAAGCTTAAATTATAACTGAAATTATCATCATTTTTAACATTGCCACTGGTAAGCCAGGTTGAGTTAAAAGAGGTATGAAGACCTATTCGAAATCCTTTTTGAGCATAACAAGAAAAGCATAATTGAAATACAAAAAGGAACAGACATAAAATTTTAAAATTAAATCTCATACTAGTGAAATACATGGAACAATATCATGTACGATTACGAAAGGTCAAAGGTTATAAAAGTAATTAGTGAGCTACTTTTTTTTCATTTGCTGCCCTGGCGCTACTTCAGGATGAGACTCAGCGTAAGTTTTTCGATACTTCTCAAACGTGATCTCTTTGTGATGATTCTCACCATAGTAAGTCAAGATCATAAGCAATTTTGATGCGTCCAAAAACCCGGGCGTTTACCTATCCGGTTATTATTTTCATCAAGATAAACCGTAGTGGGATAAGACATTCTCATATCAAGCATTTTTACCGCCAGTTCATGAGATTTATAAGCCGCATTAAAAGTATGTGGTTTGCCATTAAACATAATAGTATCCTTTCTTTCAGCATCAAGTTTGACGGAATAGTAATTGTCATTTAGGTATTTAACTATCTGAGGATCCTGAAATGTTGTCTTCTCCATTTTCTTACACCAACCACACCATGTTGTATATACATCAATAAATATTTTTTTAGGGTTTTCTTTATTCTTTTTGACAGCATCCTCAATAGTAACCCACTTAACTCCTTGTGTTTGTTCACCCTCAATGTTTACTTCAGTTGGAGTGCTTCCAGGACTACTCTCACTTTTATTACCATTCGCCAAAGCGATAAAACTAATGAACAAATTGTCAATAATAACACTATATCCTTCATGATCTTAGTTGCTTAATTTTAATTAGACTGATTCAATTTTTAAATTTAGTACAATGCTACAGATTATGCAAATTTCTTTAATTCGTGCATAACCGTATTAGTATCATTTGCATGAATTACCACAGTAGTAATATGTCAATAAACATGCCAATTATGTCTGTAATATTCCTACATTGAATTGCTTTTCAATAGGTTGGCAATTAGCCGCTTCTATTCCCATAGAAATAACTTTGCGTGTTTGAACTGGGTCAATAATGGCATCTACCCACAACCTTGAAGCAGCATAATATGGAGACATTTGACTGTTATATCTTTCTGTAATAGTATCCAGCATTTTCTTTTCCTCTTTGGGATCCAATTCTTTACCTTTTGTTTTTAATGCAGAAACCTGTATCTGCAGCAAAGTTTTAGCCGCTACTTCCCCACCCATTACGGCAATCTGTGCTGTTGGCCACGCCACAATTAACCTTGGATCGTATGCTTTGCCACACATGGCATAATTACCTGCGCCATAAGAACTTCCAACAATTACCGTAAACTTTGGAACTACTGAGTTCGACACTGCATTCACCATTTTAGCGCCATCCTTAATTATTCCACCCTGTTCTGACCTTGATCCTACCATAAAACCAGTTACATCCTGTAAAAATACCAGAGGAATCTTCTTTTGATTACAGTTCATAATAAAACGGGTAGCTTTATCTGCAGAATCAGAATAAATAACTCCTCCAATTTGCATCTCTCCTTTCTTGCTTTTTACAATTGTTCTTTGGTTGGCAACAATGCCAACTGCCCAGCCGTCAATTCGTGCAGTTCCACATATTAATGTTTTGCCGTAATCTTTCTTGTATTCTTCGATCTCAGAACTATCAACCAGACACTTTATCACTTCAAGCATATCATATGGTTTCTTATCAGTAGATATTAAGCGATATAATTCATTTTCAGCTTTTAATGGTGGCTCTGGTTCTGTTCTATTAAATCCTGCTTTGTCAAACTCTCCAATTTTATCTATAATTTTCTTTATCTTATCTAAACAATGCTTATCGTCTTTACATTTATAATCAGTAATACCTGAAATTTCACATTGTGTAGTAGCGCCACCAAGAGTTTCGTTATCAATATCTTCTCCCACAGCTGCTTTTACTAAATAAGACCCTGCTAAAAAAATGGTGCCTGTTTTATCTACGATCAATGCCTCATCCGACATGATCGGCAGATATGCCCCTCCGGCAACACAACTTCCCATTATCGCTGAAATTTGTATAATTCCATTAGAAGACATGATCGCATTATTTCTAAAAATTCTTCCAAAATGCTCTTTATCAGGAAATATCTCATCTTGCATCGGAAGGAAAACCCCCGCACTATCCACTAAGTAGATTATGGGTAAA
>JAESTI010000265.1 GCA_016763665.1 Bacteroidia bacterium
TATAAACACTTTTAACCGCTGCATCCAACACCTTACAAGAGGCTGCCCAAATATCTGGTCCGGTTCCGTCTCCTTCAATAAATGGTATAATAGGATCGTTTGGCACATTCAATACGCCATTTTCTACTGTTATTTTTGTTCCTGACATAACTTAAATTTTATCAAATGAATTAATCAATTTCGGAGTGCAAAGATACGAATATTACGAATAACGAATATGCACTAATTTACGAATAGCAATGAACGAAATGGTTTTACCTTTTTACTTTTACCTTGTAGGTTAATACCCAAAAACCTGCTCAAGAGTTAGCTCTTCCACATCACCAAGTGTTTTAAGGAAGTCCATGTCGACACGGTTTCTATCAGCCAATACCAAATAGATATGAGGTTTCCCTTTTAAGTGTTTTTTATGAAAATCGATCAAGTCCTTCATCTTAACGTTATTCATGGTTTCGTATATATCTTTGCGGATATCATAGTCAATGCCTTTACGTTTCGCTCTTTCATAATCCCAAAAAATTGACATTTTTGTAATTCTACCGGTTTCGATCCTGGTCTTAATTGAATTTACTGAAGCATTAAATTGCCGTTCTACAGCCGGCATACTTTCAAGTAATGCATCGAAAGCTTTCACAGCATCAGGTAACTTATCAATTTGTGTTCCGATATATTCATACGAATAATGAGATTCATAATCCCTATTAGGAATTGAAAATCCAGCAAAGGCAGAATAAGCTAATGCTTTTGATTCTCTTAATTCCTGAAAGACAATTGAAGATAAACCGCTTCCATAGTAAGTTCTATATAAAGAAATTAAAGGTTCCCATTCTTTATGGTATTTTTCATTTTTTGATAACATAATGATCTCCCCTTGTACCATGTCATAATGAACAAAATATACTTTCTTTTTGTCGGTTGGTTGCTCGGTATATTCTATAGGCTTGGGGTAATCTTTAAACTCTTTGGGTATATTATGATGCTCATTCAAAAGGTTCTTGACCGTTTCATGAGATTGGGTCCCATAATAAAATACCCTGTGTTTATAATCCGTAATTCCTTTAATTATCTCCGTTAATTCCTTGGGATTAACTAGTTTGAGTTCATTTTCGGATAACCTATTAGTAAATGGAGATATTTTCCCATACTTACCATAGTTAAACATTCCGCCCCAAAGAATTCGTCTTTTGCTCAACTTATTATCAGCCCTTGATTTAATAATATCCAAAATTAAATTATCCAAAGACTGTTTGTCGGGTTCAATATTTTCAAGGATATGCTCAAATAGTTTGACCCCCTCTTCAAACGAACTTTCTAATCCACTAAGGGATACATAAACCCTGTCAACTGATGTAAAAACATTAAACTTCAGTCCAAGTTTGAAAAATTCCTGTTTTAATTGTTCGGCTGAATATTTATTAGTTGCCAGATATGGTAAATATTCAATTGCCAATGATAATTTCTTGTTATGATTTCTTCCCATATCAAGAATATACATCATATTAAAAGTTTCATTGTTCTTATTTGTCAGCTGATAAAAAGGTACATCTTCTTTTAGTTTTGATTCATGAATATCTTGTTTGTAATCAAGAAAAACAGGCTCTAACTTTGAAGATGGAGTTTCATTGAATTTTGTGAAAAATTCGGAGTTTTCATCCCTGTTCAGTTTTATGGGTGTAATTGGTGGCTTTGCTACTTTAAACTGATCAGGGTTTTTGCCTAACCGTTTATTAACTACTACATAATTATTAGTGTAGTGTTTCTTTGCAAAATCCATAACTTCCTGCTTGGTGATCTTTGCAATAGCATCATTTCGTTTAATATAGTCTTCCCAGTCAATACCATAAATAAAGGCATCAACAAATGAGTGTGCTCTGGCATAGTTGTGTTCATATTGCTTGATTTTTCTCAACATCATATTGTTGATGGCTGCATCTATCAGCCAATCTTCAAAATCACCGTTTTTAATTTTTTCTATTTCACCAAGTATTAAGTCCTTAACTTCTTCAAGTTTTTGTTCTTTTCTGGGAAATCCGAAAAAGTAATGAACCGAGTAATCGGTTAATATCTCTGCATTGGAGGAAGCGTCAAGCACTTTTTGTTTCTGATTAAGATTAAGATCAATCAGTCCTGCTTGCCCATTGGAAAGTAAATTATCAATTAGTTCAACCATTAACGCATCATTTGATCTTATTCCATCAAACCTAAACCCAAGAGCAATTCTTTCTTCCTGACTTCCATATACTTCCTGAATGATAGGTTCTGTAATAGGACCTTCTTTTTCGAATGAAAATTCAGGAATCTGTTTTGATTTAGCCGATCCGAAATATTTATCGACTAGCGCAATTGTTTTTGCAGGATCAAGGTCTCCGGAAAGACAAAGAGCCATATTATTTGGTACATAATAGGTGTTAAAAAACTCATGTATCTTTATCATGGAAGGATTTTTTAAATGCTCACCCTCTCCAATAGTTGTTTGAGTTCCATAAGTGTGCTTTTTGAACAATCCATCAAAAAGTGAATGGAATTGCTTAAAATAATCATTGTCCTGTCCTCTGTTGAATTCTTCGTAAACAGCTTCCAGTTCTGTGTGAAACAATCTAAGTACGAGCTGACTAAAACGTTCCGATTCGACCATTAACCACTTTTCAAGCTCAGTAGCAGGGATATCATTTACATAAACAGTTTGCTCATAGGAGGTATAAGCATTTGTATATTTTGCACCTATTGAAGTGATCATTTTGTCGTATTCGCTCGGTGCACAATAGTTGGATGCAACATTAGAGACACTGTCAATTTGAGAGTAGATCCACACTCTTTTTGTGCTATCTTTTGTGGATCTTAAATCCTCATATAAGTTGCTGATCTTGGTAAGTAGTGGTTTTTCCTTTTCCCAATCAAGAGATGCAATTTGGTCAGTACCTTTAAATACCATGTGTTCCAGGTAATGCGCAAGTCCTGTGCAATCACTGGGATCATTTTTAGAACCTGTTCTTACAGCAATATAGGTAGTAACCCTTGGCTCATCTTTGTACACAGTCATGTATACTTTTAAACCGTTTTTAAGGGTATAAATTCGTGCGTTTAATGGGTCATTATCAGTAATTTCATAGGTATAATCTCCTTCAGTGATCTTTTTGGTTTCTCCTTTTAAAGCAGTGTTCAATACAATTAACGAGATGAAAAAAGCGGATATTACGCTTCTAAATGCTGACAGTTCCATAGTAGTAAAATTAAATAAAATGATAGTTAAAAACAGGCGGTGAAGATAGGAAAGATTTTTTAATTAAAACTCAATTTCCAAGTCCAATCTGTCCTTTAGTTCTTCGATATTGGGATTCTTCTCAA
>JAESTI010000266.1 GCA_016763665.1 Bacteroidia bacterium
AAGATCATGATCATTGTTGACGGAGATATAAATATTCATAATTATTTAGATGTAGCTAGATTGATTTCAAAAAATGTAGATCCGGAACGTGATATTCTTTTCAGTCAGGGGCCAATGGACGTGCTGGATCATTCCTGTTCTAAAATGGGATTTGGGGGAAAGATGTCCATAGATGCCACTGTGAAATTATCTGAAGAAATAAGAAGTGATAATATTGAGGACATTGATGTGACTGGTGTCAATATTGAGAAGCAGGCTATCAAGACTCAATTTCCTGGAATTATGGAGATAAATGATAAACTTTTAGCAGATAATATTTCATGTTTGATCATTTCAGTAGAGAAAAATAGGAAGAATCATATTAGGGAACTAAATGCCAGTTTGTTTGAAATAGAGGAATTTAAGAGTATCAAAATAATTATTTTCATGGAGCATACCCTTGATGTGTTTGATGTAGCTGATGTGATCTGGAGATTTACCAATAATATTGACCCGCGAAGGGATAGTTTTGTAATACCCGCTAAGGATGCTCAATCCATTTCTCACATTGGAATTGATGGAACTCGCAAAACAAAAGAGTTTGATGATTTTGACCGAGACTGGCCAAACATACTTGTTTCAAGCGATGAAACTATTGAAGCAGTAGATAAGAAATGGGATAAACTTGGATTGGGTGAATTTGTTAAATCTCCTTCGTTAAAATATAAGAGCCAGCTTTATAAGGGTGGGGCTATAGTCGAGGAGTAACCTATCTTTTGATTGCAATTATTTTTCTTGTAATTGTTTCCAAAAAATCTCATATCCCATATATCCAATTAACACAAGATACTCTATGCTCACTAGTACTAAATTCTCAGAATACGGTTCAATTGAATAAGTATTGTACGATAAGAGAATTAGGAATGACCATAAAATGGGGTATTTATAGTTTGTAAACACACTTAGAACTACCAAAGTGCATATGTACCAAGGATGCACTGTTGTTGCTAATAAAAAGTATACCGTCAGGGCGACCAGAAAAAGGGTTGGTAAAAATTTTAAATCTTTTGTTTTGTCTTTTATAGCCAGGACAATAATTGAGAAGAAAGTAATAATGGCCAATCCAATCCCGGCCTGTTGGATGATGTTGTATCCAACTGTTTTGAAACCAATCCATCTGATAACGTAATAAATACTTGCGTTGAATTCGAATTTTTGAAAATACAGATCAATACTTGAGAAAAAGTTATGGATTAAAGGTTTATCGTAAAAAGGAATGAAGAGTATAACGAAAACCAATCCTGTAAGTAAGCAGAAAATTACCCATTTTTTAAATCCAAGTCTTTTGAACAACAGAGGCAAGAAAATAAGTGGAAGTAGTTTTGTTGAAGTTGCCAAGCCAAGAGTAGCTGCTGAAGTCTTCCAGTTGGTTTTTGCTAAGAGCCAAATAGCTAGTAATATGAAGGTTATCATGATAACTTCGAAATGAAGATTACCAATCAGTTCAACGATGATCAAAGGGTTTATCCAATACAGTAATATGTTTTTAGTTGGTAAACTAAATCGTTTTAAAAGTGATCTTATTAGAAATAAGTTTAGTAGATCAAACAGTATTAATAGTGATCGTAATACTATAGAAAACCCAAGAATGGTGTTGTTAGATAGTTTGTAAGAAATCCAGTAGAGGGATTGACAAATTGGTGGGTAGATGGAGTAGTATTCTTTAGAGTTTAGACGATTGAACGTGGTTGTTAGTTGATAGTTTTCAGTTTTCAGTTGTGAGATGATTTCGGTTGGAGTGCTTAAATAAGGATTGTTTCCTGAATCGTAGTTCATACCATCCCAAAAGAAGCGGTATACATCATCGGAAAGTTCAGGTATACAAAACAAAAGTGAAAGCCGGAAAACAATACCAACTCCAATTCCTGTTTTGATCTCTTTTTCTGATTGAAGTCTTTTTGTCAGAAAGTAATAAATGAGAAATAAGCCTAGAAATAGAGCGATGAGATGTATGAAATTGGCTCTGGGAGTACTATAGCAAATCAACAAATATCCAATCAGAGAAAAGAAGAATAAAAAGTAGTTGATTGTGGTTTTTTGAGGCATTGAATAATTAATGGAACACGGATGGCACTGATGCAACTGATTATTTACGGATTATATCAGTGATTATCTGTAGGATCAGTGCCATCCGTGTGCTATTTTCTAAATGGATAGACAACTTGATTCCAGAAACTCTTTGGAAATTCATCTATATCTTCAAATCCCAATTCGACTTTCCCATCGTTATCAGGAATATGATCTGTCTTAAAAAGATAATCCCATAGGCTTAGGCTCAGTCCAAAATTTACTCCATATTTTTGTGGCCAATATTTTGTGTGAGAATGATGCCAATAATGCATTTGGGGGTTATTAAAAATGTATTTCAATGGACCTAAGGGTAGTTTAATATTGGAATGATTAAAGTGCCCGATGGCAAGAGTAGTGATGTGAACCAGAAAAAAATCCTCTAAACCAAAACCGATCAGAGCAAGGGGAATATATTCCAGTGTTCTGTAGACAACTGTTTCCATCCAATGAAATCTTAGGTGTGCAGCGAAACCAAGCTGTTCCACTGAGTGATGTACTTTGTGGAATTTCCAAAGAAATGGAACTTTATGTAACAGCCTGTGTATGTTCCATTGAATAAAGTCCCGAAGAATAAATAAAATAAATAATTGGTTCCATTTTGAAAGCTGCCCGACATTTATTGCAACTAAATTTTCAATACCAAAAACCTGAAGAGAATCATTGAATAGTTGTACAAATACTGCAGAGATGGCATGATACCCGATTAAAGAGAATAGAAAAAAATTAAAGAACATGTAAAATCCATCCAGCCAAAAATCTTTCCTGATCCTGGGCTGTAGCTTACGCCATGGAAGAATTATCTCCCACAGAAAGAAAAACAATGAAATTCCGATTAGCCAATAAAAGTAGTTAGTAGATGATGGATTAAGGACCTCAGTGATTACATAATTCCAATAATTATAAAATGCAGTGGTGAAAATATCGAAGTACATCTTGCTAATATAATAATTGATAGTTAGACTGAGATAGTCGAAGTCTGCTGATTAATATTTCGACAAGCTCAATATGACCTCATGTTTTTAAGGATTGCTTGATCGAATAATAGGAAACAAGAAAGTAACCAACAAAAAGCATTATGTGAAAAGGGAAGAGCCCAAAATCATTTAAATAAAAGGCTAAAATCGCACCTCCTAAAAAATAGAGGGTAAAAATTATTTCGGTAACAGTAATTATGCTGATCTGAGAGTTGAAGTATTTATTGTTTTTCCATGAATCTGAAGATCCAATTATATTGAATTTAGGAGTACGAATAAAAGCAGTTTTTATCCCAAACAAACCTTGTAACACAGCTATTGCGTTGTTTAATGATATACCCATAGAAATTGACAAGAATAACGGAAACTTAATAGCAAAATTCTTGAATCTGGAGGTGTTGTTGTCATATCGATATTTTAAAGATGTCCAGTAAAAATAGCCTAGTACCAATAGTGAGAACAAAAACACTGAGGCAAGGTTGAAGTAAAGTTTAAATTCTGGATAAGAATGTTTAATAAGTAGAATAGGAACACTAAGGAGAGCTATTGTTATCACACACATGAATATTGAACTATTGAAAAGATGGAAGAAAGCATGTACTTTGGTTTTTAGGGGAAATGATGACTTAATTATCGCACCTAAATGCTTGCTCGCAGTTTCTGCAGCACCTTTTGTCCACCGAAATTGTTGAGTTTTTAAAGCACTCATTGTTGCCGGTAATTCAGCGGGGGAGTCAAAATTTTCCATGTATTTGAACTTCCATCCTTTTAACTGGGCTCTGTAGCTGAGGTCAAGATCTTCTGTTAAAGTGTCAGACTGCCAGTTTCCTGCATCAATTATGCATTGTTTTCTCCAAATTCCTGCTGTCCCATTAAAATTGATAAAAAAACCTCCGGTATTTCTACCCGTTTGCTCTACTGTGAAGTGGGCATCCAAGCCAAATGCTTGTAATTTTGTTAATAGAGAATAATCTTGGTTCAAATGACCCCATTTGGTTTGAACTACTCCAATTTTATTATCCTGAAAATAGGGTAGTGTTTTAAGCAAAAATTCAGGCCTGGGAGTAAAGTCAGAATCAAAGATTGCAATAAACTCTCCTTTAGCTAATTCCAGTCCATATTTTAATGCGCCTGCTTTATATCCTTCACGATCTGGTCTTAAAACTTGTTCGATATCCATGCCCTTGTCTTGCCAGTCTTTAACCTTGTTTCTAATGATCTCTACAGTTTCATCTGTTGAATCATCCAAGACCTGTATTTCCAATTTGTCTTTTGGATAATCAAAGTTGCAAACAGAGTCAATTAACCTCTCCACAACATACATCTCATTATAAACAGGAAGTTGGATAGTTACATGAGGGTAATTAATTATGATATTTTCATCTAGGTTTTTGTCTTGAGATTGTTGTTTGTGTGATTTATTGTAATAATACACCAAATGCAACTGCATCAAACTATATACAAAAATGAATAGTAAAGCTAAAGCATATATGATGAGTATGGTTAGTGCCATTAGCGGTTATTGGGGTAAAGATGAGTCGTTGAGTTAATCGGATTCCCCTCTTGAGAGGGGCTAGGGGTGTGTTCTTGTTCAAACTCTTCAATCCAATTTTCAATTGCTCTTAATACGTTGGCCATATCCTTTTTAACATCTAAATCATCAAATCTTAAAAAATGAACACCCAAAGATTCTAATTTACTCTGTCTTATAATATCCTTATCATAAACTTCATCAATTTGGTGACTATCTCCGTCTATTTCAATTACCAGCATGAGTTCATTGCAAAAGAAGTCTACAATATATTTATCTAAAGGTTTTTGCCTATGAAAATCATAACCCATCAGTTGTTTGCCTTTTAGTTCTTGCCAGAGTAATATTTCGGAAAGGGTGCTGTTGTTTCTAAGTTTTCGAGCAAGTAGTTTCAGGTTTGGGTTGTAGGGGATTATTTTTCTTTTAGTGTTCATGTTGTACTTTTTTACACACCCCTAAATCCCCTCTCGAGAGGGGACTTGGTAGATAGAGATTCTACATGTATTTAAATATTGTCCATATAATTTTATAACCAGCTTTAATAGTTCCTTCTATGGTTCCGGTAATCTTTGAAACCCCTATTCGTTTTCGATAACTAACCGGAACTTCACGGCATTCCATACCATGCTTTAAGGCCTTTACTTGCATTTCAACTGTCCAACCGAAAGTTCTATCCTGCATATCAAGTTCTAATAACTTGTTGAATCTTATTGCTCTAAACGGTCCAAGATCAGTAAATCTGAAATTATAAATTAACCTTATCAAGAAAGTTGCTATCATGTTTCCAAGAATAGCTTGAGGTAGCATTGCACCTTTCTCTCGATTGCCTAAAACTCTTGATCCAATAACAAGATCATATTCTCCTTCTAAAATTGGGTTAACTAATTGTGTCATTTCTTCCGGATGATCTGAATAATCTGCATCTAAAAAAACTATTATGCCTGGTTGTTCATTGCTTGATTTGTTTCTGAAATGTGCAATACCGGCCAAACAAGCATTTCCATAACCTCTCTTTGTTTCTTTTAGTACCGTTACACCTGCGCTTTTAGCGATCTCTTCTGTTCTATCTGATGAATTGTTGTTAACAACAACTATCTCCTGAACATTTTCTTTTGGAATGTCATCAATGACATTCTTTATGGCTTCCTCTTCATTGAATGCAGGAATAATAATCCCAATACTTTCCACCTACACTGTTAATTTAGTCTCTTTCTCTGAAATTGATATTGGTTTATTCGGATTATTATACTTTCCTTTCATCGGGCCATTTTCTAAATTTAATACCCCTCTAGGGCATACAGTTGAGCAAATACCACATCCAACACATGAAGCTCTATTAATATTCTGCCCTCTTTGTGCGTACCACCGTACATCAATTCCCATTTCACAATAAGTTGAGCAATTTCCGCACGAAATACATTGGCCTCCATTGGTTGTTATTCTGAATCGTGAAAAATATTTTTGCAAAATACCTAAGATGGCTGCCATGGGACAACCAAATCTGCACCAAACACGTGTTCCTAAAAGAGGGTAGAAGCCAACTCCAATTACTCCGGAAAAGATGGCTCCTATATAGAATCCATAAGCTTTAGAAAAGTTCTGTGATAATTCTCCCAAAATAGCTCCATTGGTAAAGGAATTTGTCCATAACAATGAAGTGGTAAGTACAACAAATACCAAAACCAAATGAACGGACCATCTCTCAATTTTCCATGCTTTAAGTGATTTGTCTGAAAGCTGCCTGAAATCATCTCCGGCAGTATTGGCTAATCCACCACATCCGCAAACCCATGAGCAATACCATCTTTTTCCAAAAAAATAGGTGAGGGTAGGTGTGGCTATAAAAGTCATTACGACTCCCCAAAAAACCATAAAAGTCCCAACTCCTCCCGGTTGTTCTGTTAAATAACCTATTGTTGATGGAAATAAATAATCATA
>JAESTI010000267.1 GCA_016763665.1 Bacteroidia bacterium
AGAAGTACTTTCATTGAATGTTCTGCATGAATTACACTTGTTGCACGCTTCAACATTATCTGATAAGTTTTCACAATTGATTGTCTTGGCTAAAATCCTTGCGCATGTAGTCTTGCCAATTCCTCTTGGGCCGCAAAAAAGAAATGCTTGTGCAAGTTTATTATTGTTAATGGAGTTCTTTAGTGTAGAAGTAATATGTTCTTGTCCAATAACAGTATCAAAAGCAACGGGACGATATTTACGCGCTGAGACTACAAATTTTTCCATCGCATAAAATTAACAAGAAATAAAGGAATTGAAAAGGAGTGTGGATAAAAGTTATTCGTTGAGTTGTTCAGTAGTATATTAGTTTAATGGTGTATTATATCAAATTTTTAACATCATTGTTCTATTGTTTCATTGTTGAAAAGTTTGAATGGTATTGTATCGCACAACAATTTAACAATAGAACAATGAAACAATTTTTATCAAAATGTTCATTATTAAATTGGAACGACTAATAAAAACTAATTTTTTGAAGGTAGATGAACATACTCAAACCAATATTTGCCAACAAGGTTGACAACTCCTTCAAAGTCTTCGAAGTTCAGTGATTTTTGAATGTACGAGTTTGCTCCCAACTGGTAACTTTTTTCGATGTCTTCCTGGTCAGAGGAAGTAGTTAAAATTACAACCGGAATTGAGCATAGAACAGGATTTTTCTTTATTTCTTCCAGCGCTTCAAATCCACTAACTTTGGGCATGTTAAGGTCTAAAAAAATCAAATCTGGAGTGGGTGAGGATAATGCATCCTGATATTTATTTTTATGCTCAAGATAATCAATTAATTCTTCTCCATCCTTAACCCAATACACTTGATGCGCAATTTTCAACTTACTCAACGCTTCAGATATTATTTCATAGTCCATCTCATCATCTTCTGCCATTAATATTATTATTGGTTTTGCGCTCATTTTTTCATTATTTGGCATATAGTTCCATAAAGAGAAACTACACCGCTTGAATTTAAAAATTCACTATTAATTAAAAAAATTAATCAAAGCCTCAATCTTTCTTGTGTAAGACTTGAAAGTATTTTATGGTATTTTTAAACTAGTATTTTAAATGAATTAACCCCACCATCTCTTCGCATATTTCTGATTATCAACATTTTGAAAAGAAAATAAAGGCATAACCGTAAAAAAGAATAAAATTCTATTTATTTGCTTTTTTGTGTAAGATTTGTTACTTTGCTTTAAATTTAAAGTAAGATATTGAATAATATTTTGATATCACTCAAATTGATTACATGCTTCAATATCTTAAATAATTTAAGAATATGACAATTTTTTTGATATTAATTAAATAGTTTCATTAATGGATCAGTTAGTTCAAGTCATAAAGCAACTTACAGACGAGGAGTATCTTAATTTTTTTCGCCTTTTAAAAAATCAAAAAGCCGAAAAATCTGCAGATTATTTAAAATTAATTAGGGAAGGTGTGGGTGATGATGACGAGATCACTGTGCAACTTGAGGTAAATAAAAATGCCCTCTATACTTTAAAATCACGACTTTTAAATAAAATTGAATCTTTTCTGGTAACCCAGTTAAAGGACTACAAAATGGACCTGTTGAGAAAGGTGGTAAATAATCCTGACCTTTTATATGAGAATAGCAGGGACATTTGTGTAATTACTTTGAAGAAACTAGAAAAGGATCTTCTTCATTATGATCTACCTTACGAGTTAATTACTATTTATAAGGCTCTGAAAAAGATGTATATAAATACTCCCGAGTACTATAATTATTCACAGCTTTATAATAAGCATATTGCCTACACACTTGCCATTGATAAGGCCGAAGATCTTTTAGGGGAATTTTTTAAAACTTACGGGAATTATCAATTAACAAGAGACCATATTGATAAGGGGCAGCTGTTATTATTTAAAAATGAGTTAGAAAACTTGTGTAATCTTTATGAATCCCATAGGCTGTTTGTTTATAAATGCATCGTATCTATTTTCTATAATATTTATCTGGAAGAAAGAACAAATAATGAGAGCGAATTTGAGGATACAGAAAATCATCTGTCAGAGGTTCGGGCAGTTTTTAGCAAATATCCATCCGATGCGGTTTACTTGCATATTAAGCCAATTTTTGATTATCTATCGTTTAGTTATTATCACCATCTAAAATTAAACAAAAAGGCAGGTGAGTATTTTGATATAGTGGATGGTAACATTGTAAGATTCCTTACGTATTTCAATTTTAATTTTTATACTTCACAATTCCTGATTGCTAAGATTGAAAGATACATAAGGCTCGGGCATGAGGATAGATTATATGAGGAGAACAAAGGTCTCTTGGACGATCTTTCTTTTGATCCTAATAATGTAAGTGGCTATGTGAATTTCATTAAATATTTAGCAGTGTCTTGTTATTATGCAGGGAATTATGAGGAGGCCGCAAGACAAATTCAAAAATTACGAAACAGGATAAGTCTAAAAAAATACGTATTTGCAGATATAGAACTTAAGGCCCTCTTGTGCTTGTTTTATTGTTTAATGAATGAAGATGATCTCTGTCAACAGTTAATAGGTAGTTCAAAAAGACAATTGAGAGTTTATGATAAAGATAAGGTTAAACACATCAGGTTATTCCTGAAAATAATAATTGTATCAATTAGTGGTAAAGAATTTGGGAAAGCCGAAAAAATTGAGAAGTATATTAAAAACTTTAAACTCTTGAATATTAATGAGTATTCATTGTTACAATATATAAAGATGGATGATAAATTTATCCAGCAACTTAGTCCATTAGTTAAGTCTTGATCTTATCAAGATCCTCAGCTTTAAGTGGTTTGGAAAAATATTCGTGAACGTAATCGTTACTCTTAGCTTGCTCAATATCTCTTGGGTTCATAGATGAAGACAACATTACTACTTTACAGTTGTCTTTTATTTGTTTTGAAAGATTTTCAAATTCATCCAAAAATTGAAAACCATCCATAATGGGCATGTTAATATCGAGGAATATTATTGATGGGAGTAATGTTCCATCAACATCTTTCACTTTTGTAATGTTCTTTAAAAAATCTATAGCGCTAATGGCACTGCTGCTTATAAATACATTATGAGCAAACCCGGTTCCCTCTATCATCTTTTCATTAATAAGGTTGTCAATTTCATTGTCATCAACCAACATGACAGACTTGTGCATTCCGGAATTTTCATCGTTACTCATAAGAATAGATTTAGATTTGATAAAAACTTAATTAAGTAAATGTAAAAAAATATTTACGAATAACGAATTTATACGAATATCTACTATTCTGAAACAGGTTTACGAAAAACCAAACTTGTTATTCGTTAATAGTTAATGGTTAATCGGTTGATTTCCAAAGCGATTAACAAATAACGAATAACAATTAACTTGTCTCTTGTTCGCAAAACTGTTTAATTTTGGTATACAAATACACGAATAACCGAATATCAGCAGTTCAATATTTTGAAAGTCAGCTCTTTCAATAATTCTCCTTCAGATGCAGATGCATTGTTCACGCCTTTTGATCTCAGATCATATTCTCTTATTAATGAAATGGATTCGAC
>JAESTI010000404.1 GCA_016763665.1 Bacteroidia bacterium
ATGGTAACATATGGCTCATATGTTCCTAAAGGTCAAAACATTGTGAATGCGGGCGTATGGATCGCTTTTACAGACACTTTGGTTGCCTTGCTTGGAGGTTTGTTGGTATTTCCTGCTGTATTTGCCTTTGGTAAGGACCCTGCAGGCGGTGTGGCATTGGTATTTCAAGTATTGCCTGAAGTATTCGCGCTAATGCCTATGGGAAACATTATCGGTGCCTTGTTCTTCTTGTTATTAATGGTAGCTGCGCTAACTTCTTCAATTTCTATGCTTGAAGTTCCTGTTTCTTATTTGATTGATGAAAAAAGATGGAGCAGAAAGAAAGCAGCCTGGATCATAGGCGCGTTTGCTTTCCTTGTTGGTGTACCTTCAGCCTTGTCAAATGGAGGTAGTGAAACATTTACTAAACTGATGAAAACTACACCAACCTATACGTTAGAGCAAAATTCTCATATTGAAATAAATCAAAGCGATTTTTATGTCAAATATTTAGATGAAGGTAAACCTAAAATAGATACAATCCAGAAATCATCCATGGAAAGTATTATTGTCGACTCTGGTCAATATGAATCAGGAACTGAAATTGGCAAGAAAATAAAATATTTAAGCTTTTTCGATCTAATGGATAAAATATGGGGAACCTGGGGTGTAGTAATTGTTTGCTTGATGTTTAGTATTTTCTCAGGCTGGATAATTCAAACTACACGATTGGCTGATGAATTAGCTTTAGGTTCAGAAGGATTTAAAAAACCACTCATTGGCAATACTTCCTTTGCAGATATATGGATGTTCTTTATCAAGTATGTTTGCCCTGTAGTGATAGGAATTATGATCGTGTTCCAGGTAACTGAATAGATCATCTTAAAATATAATTTAGAAAAGGTCAGCGATTGCTGGCCTTTTTTATTGCGCAACCTGCCTCCTCAAATCATCCAAATACTTAGTATCTATATTATAACCCAATTCTTGTGCTTTTAAAGCATCAGCAAGTGCTTCCTTATATCTTTTCTGCTCAGTAAACATAGTAGATCTACTGTAATAAGCCTGTGCGTATGTTGGATTCAATTCAATCGCTTTGTTGTAATCATCCATGGCCTTGTCAGGGGAGCCTTTCACTTTGTAGACTGCTCCTCTATTGTGAATAGCCAACGAAAATCCAGGATCGATCTCAATGGCTTTATGAAAATCCAAAAGAGCCTTTCCATATTTCCCTTGGTTGTAATATACTATGCCTCGGTTATTAATTGCATACTTGTATTGGGAATCGAGTTTAATACACTTATTAAAGTGTTTAAGTGCTTTATCATATTGAGAGTTCATGTAAACAGAACCCAAATGATTATGCGCCAAAGCCATGTTAGGATATTTGGCCGTTACATCCAGCCACAATGCTTCGCTGTCTTTCCAGGCTTTACTCCTATTCCAATTCACATAACACAGCATAAATACAAAAACCAAAGTCAGTGGTATTACAATATTCTTAAGTGATTTGGCTTTCGTGGAATGTCCTTCAATAATAGAGGATAATTTATATCCTATAACAAAGTAAATTCCTATAAATGGAACATAAGCAAACCTGTCTGCAATAAATGCATGTCCCACAGGAATTAACTGTAGAAACAAGAAAATATTTATGATGAAGAACATCAATCCAAAAACAACATAATTCAACGAAAGTTTGAATGACCTCCATAGCAAAACCAAAATTCCCAGAACCAATACCGGAGAAGCATAAATCAACATTGGGTAGGAGCCTTCAATTTCTTTTGGATAAGGATAAATCGCTGAGAGTGAAAATGGAGCAACTATTTTGACTAAATAAACAATCAATGAATAACATCCGAAAAGAAACCTTTCGAAAATGGTGTATTGCTCAACATAAACAATCGTCCCTGCTGATTTTGCAGCACTTAATGTGATCAAACCAAGAACTAATGATAAAGCAAAAAATGGCAGCTTCTCTAAAATTACTTGCTTGTCAAATTTTCGCTGTTTGAACCAATCAAACAACAATAAAATTACAGGGAAAGTTACAGCCTGGGCTTTTGACAAAACGGACAAAACAAAAAACAAAAATACCAGCCAATACTTTTTTGTAAACGATGATTTTTCATCAATAAAATCTAAATAATATTTTAGTCCTATTAAGTAAAATAAAGTGAAAAGAACATCCTTTCGTTCAGTTACCCAAGCAACCGATTCAACATGCATTGGATGAATTCCAAACAACGCAGAGGTTATCACTGCCACCCAGATCTTACCAGTTAATTTGTGTATCAGTAAAAAAACCAACAATACGTTGATGCAATGCAGCAACACATTATCAAAATGGTACAATTTGGGAGCATACTGCACAAAATTGTACTCTATGGCATAAGAAAGTACTGTGAAAGGGTGATAGTTATCGTTGACAAATCCGGTAAAAATATTTTTGATCCCTTCAAAAGAAAGATCACGGACAAAAATATTCCCCAATAACATTTGAGGGTCGTCCCAATCAACAAAACCATGGCTAATGGTAGGGAAATAAACAATGAAGGTCAGAATAATCGGAGGAGCGTACATCCAAATATTGGATAATGCACTATTACTTGCTTTATTATTATGCGATTTGCCTTTATGTTTCAAGAGAGTCTAATCTTGTCATCAAAATTATTTATTTTGCAATGAAGTCCAAGATAATACTTTCCTTAGGATGCAGTCCAAAAAGAAAAAGTCTAAACACCCCGTTCATAAGTCATCGAATAAGAAACAGGATAGGCCAAGTCTTCAACTTACTACCCCCCTTGACGGTTATTTTAAAAAAGCATTCTGGATAATTTTTATCGGTGCTTCATTTCTGCTACCTTATTTGAGTTTTGATTTTGGAATTACCTGGGATGAAACGCTTCAAAATGAATATGGGAAAGAGATATTAAAGTATTTCGAAACATTTGGAAAAGAAAAGAAGAATATACTTCCCGGAGGCTACATTCTTCATAGTGTAGCTATATATAACTACGGTGGATTATTTGATTTCCTTGCTGCTTTTTCTAATAAATACCTCTCCCCTTTCGGAGAATATGAAACCCGACATATCATCAATTCACTATTCGGATTATTTGCCATATTGTTTACATCATTATTAGCAAAATCATTGGCTGGATGGAGAGCTGGATTGATCTGCTTGCTGTTTATGCTTTGCTCTCCGAGATTTATAGGTCACAGCATCAACAATCCCAAAGACATTCCATTTGCTGCTGCTTACATATTCTCAATTTATTATTTGATTGTTTTTCTAAAACAGCTTCCAAAACCGAACATCAAAACCATGGTTTTTCTTAGTGCTGGTATCGCACTCAGTATAAGTATTCGTATTGGAGGATTATTAATTGTAGCCTATATTTTGTTTTTCTCCTCTATCCAGCTCATTCCTGTTTATTTAAAGAATAACTTACCTCATAAAACATTAAAAAAACTCACGTTCTTTCTCTTAGGGATAATTGTTCCTGGTTATTTTGCAGGGCTCATATTTTGGCCATATGCTCACCAGGCTCCTTTAAGCAATCCATTCAATGCATTAGCCTATTTATCAACAACTGCTGTAGCCGGAGAATGGACCATGCTTTTTGAAGGAGAAACCATCTTGACCTCTGATGCCCCCTGGTATTACATTTTTAAATGGATTATTATCTCTACTCCATTGTTTTTATTATTTGGATTAAGTTTATTACTAATTCAGATAAAAACTGTAAGAAAGTATAAGGAATCAACTACTCTATTACTCATTGCGTTCACTTTTATTTTTCCAATACTATATACAATGTATAAAGGTTCAATAATTTACGATGGGTGGAGGCATTTTATTTTTACATATCCGGCCTTGATTATATTATCCGCAATTGGTGTTGATATTATACTTAGAAAGTATTCAAATAAAATTCAATATTTTCTTTATTTCATTATCCTAATATTGCTTGTTATTCCGGTTAGATGGAGTATCAAAAATCATCCTCATGAGTATGTTTATTTTAAT
>JAESTI010000268.1 GCA_016763665.1 Bacteroidia bacterium
AAAGGGATACATGTGGTTTGGAACTGAAGATGGGTTGAACAGGTATGATGGTTACAATTTTAAATTATACAAACATGATCCAAATGATCCTGCAAGTATATCTAATAACCGCATTATGTCCCTGCATTTAGATACTCAGGGTTCGATATGGATTGGAACCATGAATGGCCTTAACCATTTAAACCCTATAACCGGTAAATTCAAGAGATACAAGCACGACAAAAACGACCCTTATAGTCTGTCTGGTAATAAATGCGGAGCTTATCATAGTAAGTCTGGTTTAATATGGATAGGAATTCACCAGGGAGGTCTGGACAAATTTGACCCTAAGCAAGGGAAATTCTTTCATTATAAATATGATCCTGATAATGCCAATTCTATATCAAGCAATGGAATAACTTGTAATCTTGAGGAGGATTCGGTAATCTGGCTTGGGACCCTTGACGGCCTTAACCGATTTGACATTAATACGGAGAAGTTTACCCGTTTTAAACATGATCCTGATGATCCAAACAGTATTTCTGCTGAGAGGGTCCAGGCATTATTAGAGCATGATGAAGGCAGAGTATTAATTGGCACAGTGGAAGGTCTTGATCTGTTTGATCCGAAAACAGGAAGGGCTGTTCATTTACTGCATAAAACCAGTGACTCTCAAATAAAAAGGGATGAGATTAAGGTCTTGTTCAAAGATGATTCAGGAAATATCTGGGCAGGGACATATGGTGAAGGACTTAATCATGTCAGGTTGGATTCCAAATCCGGATATGCTAACACTGCCTTTACTTGCTTTAAGACTGATCCACAGAATCCCTTAAGCATTTCTAACAATTACATTTTATCCATTTTTCAGGATCATTCCGGAACAGTATGGGTTGGCACTGCTGGAGGCGGCTTGAATTATTTTGATCCCAAACCGGGGAAATTCAATCATATAAAATACGACTTGAACAATTCCAACACCATTTCAAATAATTTCGTAATGTCCCTATTCGAAGATAGCTCAGGAAAGTTGTGGATTGGCACAAACGGAGGAGGGCTCAATCGCTATGGTCCGGAAACCGGTCAATATACACGTTTCAAATATGATCCTGAAGATCCCTATAGTTTATCCAATAATGATGTCAGGGATATCCTGGAAGATGATTCCGGATATCTATGGATCGCAACATTTGGGGGTGGGCTTAATCGTTTTGAACCGGGTAGTACTCGATTCCTCAATTATAAAGGCAAGAAAAAAGGTCATGCAGGGGTTTCAATGAACATGATCTCATCCCTAAACCAGGATCACGATGGCTCCCTTTGGTTTAGCTCAAACACTGGTTTAAGCATATTTGAACCAGAATCAGAAGAAATTACTTTTTTTCCATACGATTCATCGTATGCTGATGATGTATCAGATAAGTTGTTTTTTGAAGAATTTGACCCTGCAACCAGTTTAACTCAACTTGGTGCTCACAGCATTTGGATATGTTCAGCAATGTATGGGTTGTTCTGTATCGATCCCGAAAGCAAGAAGTTTATCAATTTTCGTCATGATCCACAGGATCCCTCATCTATCTCCAGCAATAACATTCTTTGCGTGTTTCACGATCATACTGGCACACTTTGGGCTGGAACCCTGGGAGGAGGGTTAAACAAAATGATCATAGATGAAAACAAAGATCAGGTGACATTCATCCACTGGAAAGAGAATGACAAGATGCCAGAAGAAAAAGCCGGATTGCCTAATGATGTAGTTTACGGGATATTGGAAGATGATAGTGGGAATCTTTGGTTGAGCACCAATAAAGGAATATCCAAATTCACCCCTCCGGAGATAGCAGGAAATGCAAAAGGATCATTCAGAAATTATGATGTGAGTGATGGGCTGCAAGGCAACGAATTTAACAGGGGGGCCTTTTGCAAAACCAAAAACGGCAGGATGTACTTCGGAGGAGTAAACGGAATAAATGAATTTCATCCTGACAGTGTTAGGGATAACTCGATCCTACCTAAAATGGTGATTACCAATTTTCTAATTTTTAACAATCCAGTTAATGTATATAAAGCTCATTCTAACCTGAGCGATAATAGTATTCAGAATAAGCAGCAGTCAAATACAACTGATGATGGTGAAGTAAATAATAACCTTATTAAAGAAAGTGGAAAGTACTACCTCCCTTACAATATTTCTTATACAAAAGAAATCGTACTTTCTTACAGAGAAAGTGTTTTTTCATTTGAATTTGCGGCCATGCACTATTCTAATTCACAGATGAACCAGTATGCCTATAAAATGGAAGGGTTTGAAGAGAACTGGAACTATGTAAGTAACAGACGGTTCGCCACTTATACCAATTTAGAACCAGGTGAATATACCTTTCTGGTTAAGGGAAGCAATAATGACGGGCTATGGACCAAAGATCGGTCAGCTATGGCGAATATCAAAGTCATTATAACACCACCTTTCTGGTCCACCTGGTGGTTTTATATGCTGAGTAGCATAGCTACAATTATTTCTCTTTTGCTATTCATAAATTACCGTGAAAAGAGACTGAGAAAAGAAAAAGATATTTTATTGGAAAACCAGGAACTTTCTAAGAAGATCAACAAACATCAAAAGGAATTGATAAATACGATTGTCAATAACCAGGAAGCCGACCGTAAAAGAATAGCAGGTGAATTGCATGACGGATTGGGGAGCTTACTATCAACTATAAAATATAACCTTGATGCTGCCAAAGACAACCCGGAGCAAAACAAGAAGGAATATCATTATAAAACTTCAACAGAATTATTAGACCAGGCATGTGCCGACCTCAGGAATATATCACATGAAATGATCCCTGGATCTTTGTTGAAATTGGGCTTGGTACCAGCGATAGATGATTTTTTAGAAAAACTCAGTCGCTCTACCCAACTAAAAATACATTTCAACACCTATAAAATTGATGAGCGTTTTGACGAATCTGTTGAGGTCGCATTGTTCAGGATCATACAGGAATCAGTAAACAACATATATAAACATGCTGAAGCAACAGAGATAAATATTGAAATGATGAAACATGAAGATGTGCTTAATGTGATTATAGAAGACAATGGAAAAGGATTTGATAAGGATCAATTGAATGAAAAATCAGGGATCGGGCTAAGGAATATGGAAACGAGAGTTAGTTATATTAATGGTAAATTTGAAATTGATTCAACACCTGGTCATGGAACCAACATTATTGTCGAAATCCCACTTTAATTTTAAATTACTGAAGTTTACATGCCTATTAAGCAAATGGAAATCGTTGCTATATCACAGAAATGGAATGATGGAATATTGGAATAATGGGATTTTAATTAATTGTACTTTTATCTTTAACCCAATATTCCATCATTCCAACAAGTATAAAGTGAATTTTGAAAAATAGCTATATCCGATAATAATGTGCTATAACTTGCAAAACTTGAATTAATTGTGACAATGGAAAAGGTAATAAAAGTAGTTGTTGCAGATGATCATCAAATGATCATTGATGGAATTAAAGCATTTTTTATAGAAAATGAGAATATTCATTTACTTGATTCGGCCAACAGCGGGGAAGAATTATTCAGAATATTAGCAGATAAAAAAGTGGATATTGTGATCACTGACATTAACATGCCGGGAATGGATGGGATTGAAATTACCAGGAACATTAAGAAACAATATCCTAACATTAAAGTTATCGCCCTGAGCATGTACATTGATAAAAACCTCATTACTGAAATGATAAATGCAGGCGCACATGGATACGTGTTAATAAATACAGGCAAACAAGATCTTATT
>JAESTI010000419.1 GCA_016763665.1 Bacteroidia bacterium
AGAGCAAGGAATGTATATGAAATGTACAGTAATGAAGCAACTTATTCTTTTACAATATCACCACCTTGGTACAGAACGACCTTTGCATATATTGGTTATTTAATATTTTTTATAAGTATTATATATGGCGCAATTAGGTATAATGTAAGACGTCTGGAACAGGCTAACAAGAGACTTCAGGTAATGATTGATGAAGCTACCGTAGAAATTCGTGATCAAAAAGAGGACCTTGAAGAGAAATCAAAAGATATTCTTGCAAGTATTCGTTATGCAAAGAAAATACAGGATACGATTCTTCCGATGTCAGAGTTGATTGAGGAATCTCTTCCAGATTCATTTGTATTGTTTAAGCCAAAAGATATAGTCAGTGGTGATTTTTATTGGTTCTCCAATCAGCGGAAAAACAAGATACTCATCTCTGTAGTTGATTGTACAGGGCATGGTGTTCCAGGAGCTTTCATGTCAGTAATTGGAAACACGCTTTTGAATGAAATTGTAAATGGAAAGGGAATTGATCAACCGGCTGAAATATTGAATAACCTTCATGTTGGAGTTAGAACTTCATTAAAGCAGGATGAATATCAGGAAGCAGGTTCTACCCGTGACGGAATGGACCTTGCTATATGTAGTATTGAAGTAGGTGAAAAACCTGTGATTGAGTATGCGGGCGCTTATCGGCCGTTGATTCATATTCGCGGTGAAGTACTTACTGATATTAAACCAGACAAAATGCCAATTGGTGGCGAGCAGTTGGAGGCTAAAAGAATATTTACCAATAATGTAGTTGATATTGAAAAAGGTGATTCAATATATATGTTCTCAGATGGTTATGTAGATCAGTTTGGAGGAGTTAAAGGTAAGAAGTTTATGACTGCCAGGTTTAAAAAATTCTTGATAGAGATTAGGGATAAAACGATGAGAGAACAGAAGGAAATATTGACTGACGAAATTGAAAAATGGATGGGCGATGTCCATGAGCAGATAGATGATATCTGTTTAATTGGTATCAGATTTTAAGTTTATCCAAACCTGAAACTTCAGAGCAACCCCTGAATTTTCACCTTTAATTAAATTGTTATTTAATCTTTAATTCTTAAAACTTTGACTTATCAAGTTAAGAAGTTTAACAAGCTCCTTGTCGCTAATCGGGGAGAAATTGCCATTCGAATTTTCAGGGCAACATCCGAGATTAACATTAGGACGGTTGCGATTTATACTTTTGAAGATAGATATTCTCTTCATAGATATAAAGCTGATGAATCCTATCAGATTGGTATTGAATCAGAACCCTTAAAACCATACTTGGATATTGAAGAGATTATTCAGGTGGCAAAAAGAAACAATGTTGATGCAATTCATCCGGGGTATGGTTTTCTTTCTGAGAATGTAAATTTTGCGATAAGGTGCAAGGAAGAGGGAATTGTTTTTATCGGTCCGGATCCTGAGGTAATGAGGAAATTAGGAGACAAGGTTTCTGCAAAAAGAATAGCTGAAGAAGTTGATGTTCCTACAATTCAGAACAACATAAAAAAATTAACAAGTGTTACAATTGCTAAGAATGAGGCTAAAAAAATCGGGTATCCAATAATATTAAAAGCTGCTGCAGGTGGTGGTGGAAGAGGCATGCGGGTGATTCATGGAGAGGATGAACTAAAAATTTCGTTTATCGAATCTCAACGTGAAGCTAAAGCTGCTTTTGGTGATGATACCATCTTCATTGAAAAATTTGTAGAGAATCCCAAACATATTGAAGTACAGTTGATGGGAGACAATTATGGGAACATCATTCATCTTTATGAAAGAGATTGTTCTGTTCAAAGACGTTTTCAAAAAGTAGTAGAAATCGCTCCGGCAGCAACTTTATCGCAGGAAACAAAAGAAAAATTATATAATTATGCTTTAAAGATCGCTCACCATGTAAATTATAATAATGTTGGCACAGTTGAATTCTTAGTAGATAAAGATGAAAATATTTTCTTCATCGAAGTAAATCCGAGGATACAAGTTGAGCATACCATTACCGAAGAAATTACCGGGATAGACATAGTCAGGTCGCAAATTCATATTGCACAAGGACATAAACTATCCGATCCTTCCATTTTTATCAGTGATCAGCAAGAAGTAAAATGCAATGGTTATGCTATACAATGTAGAATAACAACTGAGGATCCGACTCAAGATTTTAAACCTGACTATGGAAGAGTCATAGCCTACAGAAATGCAACGGGCTTTGGGATCAGGCTTGATGAAGGAAGCTCCTATCCGGGTGTAACTGTCTCACCATTCTTTGATTCAATGTTGGTGAAAGTATCGGCTTCAGGAAGAACTCTTTGGGGCGCTTGTCAAAGGATGCATAGGACCTTGAGGGAATTTAGGATCAGAGGAGTAAAGACCAATATCCTGTTCTTGGAAAATGTCATGGCTCATCCGGTTTTTCAAAAAGGTGAAGCAACAGTTAAATTCACTGAAAACCATCCAGAACTTCTTCATTTAGAAAGAAGGCTTGACCGGGCCAACAAGATACTACATTACTTAGCTGACGTTACCGTCAATGGAAACCCTGATGTAAAAGTAATTGATCCTCATATTAAATTCCGTTATCCAGCTGTTCCGTCATTCAATAGATTTGATCCGTATCCTGAAGGGACAAAAAATAAACTTACCAATTTAGGCCGAGATAAGTTTATAGATTGGCTCAAAAAGGAAAAGAGCATTCAATATACGGATACCACTTTTCGTGATGCTCATCAATCATTATTAGCAACTCGTGTTAGAACACGTGATATGATGAAAGTTGCTGAGAGTTTTGCCCGAAATCATCCACAAGTATTTTCAATGGAAGTATGGGGAGGAGCAACTTTCGATGTTGCATTGAGATTTTTACATGAATGCCCTTGGCAGCGACTTCAATTATTCAGAGAAGCAATGCCTAACCTACTATTACAAATGCTTTTGAGAGGGTCAAATGCGGTTGGTTACACAGCGTATCCTGATAATTTGGTAGAAAAGTTCATTGAAAAAGCGTGGGAAAATGGGATTGACATTTTCCGAATATTCGATTCTTTGAA
>JAESTI010000269.1 GCA_016763665.1 Bacteroidia bacterium
AATTGTCATTGCTTTGATCGTGATGATCATCTGCACTTTTTTCATTTTACTTTCCCTGCTCAATAATTCAGAATTTGCAGATATTGAATTAAGAAATCGCCTGATTACCAATGCCAATTCAGGGGTTAATGTCCTACTGGCTGATACATTTTCTACATTTGAATCAGGTAAAGTGCTTGACCTTTATGGAGATAGCCATGACTCTGTTTACCTTGAAAAGAAAATGTGGGGGTTATATGAAATCGGAATTTCAAAGGCCTTTTCCAAAAAGAAAAATTTCACGAAAATTGGCCTGATTGGGGAACGATCACAGTTAATCAACAAAACGGCTCTATATCTTTCGGATAAAAATAAACCTTTAGCACTTTCTGGTAATACTAAAATTATTGGAGATTGTTTTCTCCCACAGGCCGGAGTAAAAAGAACTTACATTGAAGGAAAAAGTTTTAAGGGAGACAAATTAATTGATGGAACCGTAATGAAAAGCAATTCGAGTTTGCCGCGACTTAATGAAAATATCATTAGTCATAACCTACAGTTTCTTACAATGAATATCGACCAATTAGATATTGAATACCAAAATTGGGCAACTATTCCGGATTCAATATTTAATTCATTTACAAGTGCAGCTTTATTTTATTTTTCTGAAACCAATATTCCAATTGCACTGAACAAAATAAGCGGAAACATTATTGTTATTTCTTATGAGAAAGTTTTCATAGAAGCTGAAGCTCAATTAGAGGATATTTTGGTATATGCTCCTGCTATCGAAATTGAACAGGGATTTAAAGGAACATTGCAATTATTCGCAACAGACTCGATCAAAATATTGGAAAAATGCACACTGAATTATCCTTCAACGGTTTGTTTAATTGATGATGTTGAAACGCTCAATAAACCTTATGGATTAATAAAAAAGGATTGCAAAATAATGGGAAGTATTGTGGTTACTGAGAGTGAAGGCTCTATCAACCAATCATCATTCGTGATTGAATCCAGTACAATTGTTTTAGGTCAAGTTTATGTAAACGGAAATCTTTTTTTAAAAGGAAATGTAACTGGAAATGTTAGCTGTAAGCAATTTGTACTGCAAACCGCTTCCTCCATTTATGAAAATCATTTAGTAGATGTAACGATAGATAATAAGAGTTTACCAGATTATTTCTTAGGAAATATTATGCTAAGTGGTTATTTCAAAAATGGAATTGCCAAACAACTATTTTAGACACTAATTAATTCCAAAAACTTCTTTATCCTTCTCTCCGAGCTCCCAAACTTCTCCACGGACTTTGTCTACGTTTATTTTTTGAAGTATATCCTCGACACGCCAAGGGGTTAGGCGGGCGGTGTGGTCCAACGATGCTGTTAAAATGTAATTATCATCCGGAGAAAATTTACAATTATAAACAGCAGAACTATGGTTGCTTATCGATGCTACTATTCTACCATAAAGATCCCACACAATTGCCGAATTGTCATTTGAACTGGTTACTACATAATTACTATTATATGAAAAATTTGCAGCCATAATTGCATCAGAATGACCTCTTAAAGCAGACATATAATTATATTGATTATTATCTTTCTTCCAAATAACTCCAATATTGTCTTTTCCAACTGTTAAAATATAATTTCCATTTGGAGAAAATTTCCCAATACTTACTGCTGATTTATGGTTACTTAACACTTGTAAATTTTCACCATCTAAACTCCAAATTATAGCAGTGCTATCTTCAGAGGTTGTTAAAACTAATTGAGTATCATATAAATAATCTACGCTAGTCAATTCAGCTTTATGCATTTTGTAAATATTTTTTGGCGTTTTTAACAAAATAACTGAGTCAGATCTCAAAATTGAATCAGTCAGTATCCAACACTTTGCTGTAGTATCTTTATTGGTAGTAAAAATAAAATCGTGCTCCAAGTATGAAGACATAGAAGTCGTTTTTTCAATTCTAACAATTTGTTTACTAGTGGTATCCCATATACTAACTAAATTACCTTCAGAGAACATTGTAATATACCTAGAATCATTTGAAATATGAGTATTCATGATTCGCCCAGCATTGGGATCCAATACATAAAGCAAAACGCCACTCACATTCCATATAATTGAGGTCCCATCACTTGACCCAGTAAGTATAAACTGATTATTAGGAGATACCATTGCACTAAATAACCTATAGTGCTTATGTCCTATAAGTGTTGAAATCACTTCTCCTTGCCAATTCCATAGTTTAGCAGTATAATCCGCACCAGCAGTAATAAGTAAATTTTTCTTCCATGAAACATTCACGTCCATAACATGAGCAGTATGTCCAACTAAAACTGGAGACTCCTTAAGTTTAATATTCCAGATTCTCGCAGTACCATCTCCTGAACCGGTAACTACATATTTACCATCAGGTGAAAAATTTGCTGACATCACTTGGCTTGTATGGCCTTTGAAGAGCATCAACTCTTGTCCATCTAAATTCCATAAACGTACAGTGCCATCATCGGAAGCAGAGACAAAATAATTGTTGTTTGGCGCTATGTTAATATCCCATATAGGAGATTTATGGCTGTCAATTAGTTTTAGCCTTTTACCATTCATTGAAAATAATTCAATTAAACCATTCTGATTCCCTAACACTATAATTTTTTCTGATTCTATTATCTCCAGATTATAAATCCAGTCTGTAGCCCCTTTAATTCTCAACTTCTCATTACCTAAATGATCATATAATATGGCTGTACTATCCCACGCACCCCCCATTATAAAATATTCATCAGAATAACTTATGCACTGTATACTCTTTTTTCGATTTTTGATTTCTTTTAATAGTGTTCCTTTCATGTCCCAAAACCTGATTGTGTTATCACTAATTGTATTAATTTTCATGCCATTTCGTGAGAAAATAGAATTTGATACTTCCTTCTCATGAAACATTCGAGTAATTTCATTACCCTCTATATCCCACAATATTGCTGTTTTGTCTGAGGAAGCTGTAAGTACTAAGTATTTCCCTTTGATAGTTTTGGGCAATAGATTCCTCACTTCATTCGAAATGACAGATACCGGTTGAGATGAAAAATATACTGAATTCACCGGACCGTCATGCTTTAGTATTGCAAGGCAATTTCCTTCTAAATCCCATATTCGTGCGGTGCTATCTGCAGTTGCAGTGTCTATGTATTTATTATCTGATGAAATATCTATTGTGCCATCTCCATTTCTCAACATTCCTTTGTGTCCTTTTAAAATTACCTTTAACTCTCCTATATTAGACCATATACGAAATGTATAATCATTGGAACCTGTTACAATAAATGACCCATCGGGTGAATATATCGCATTTTTAATTGTAGCTGTATGCCCCTCCAACTTCTGATAAAATGGCATTTCTCCATAACCTGCCATGATCACCTGTTTGGCTAGTGGAGTGGGTTCTATTGCGTAGGCTGCTTCGGCTAGGCGGAAGGCAAGCGTGGGGTCTTTTTCTAGTTCCATGTAGGCCCTTGTGGCTATCATGTTGGCTTTGGCTGTTCTTAATATCTCTATTTTAATTATTTCGGAATTGTAGTATGCTATACTTACTATTATTAGTAATAATATAATTGTGATGGTGGCTATTTGTGCCAGTATCTTTTTTCTATTGACGTTTTGTTTGCTCTTTTTTAGGTAGTCTTTTATCTCTTTAAAGTGTTGTTCCGCTTTTTCTTCTTTATTCTCTTGTTCTTGTGCTTCTTTTTCACTGTCCCACATGTACCTTTTTAACCAGGTCTTGGGGTCTGCTTTTTGTTGTTTGAACCATTCTTCATTGTAATAGCTCAAAGAACCCACACTCATCAAGTAGCTTTTCTGGTAATTGTTGTTCTTCCACTTGTCTAATTGACTTCTGAACTCTCTGTACATCTGTACACTGGCATGTTCTTCCCAGCTCCAGTCTGATAGTCTTTGCCAGTTCCTTATTAAGGCTTCATGGGTAATATCTAGTACTGTGTCTTTAGTTATTGTTTCTTGTTCTGTTTTGAATGGTCTTATCAGAGTATTGCCCTGTTCTCTGAACTTGTCTATTGTTTGTGCTACTTGTTCTGTTGAGTAATTATCCCCTAACATCTCTGTTATTTCTTGCAGGGTCATTAGGTTTCTGATGGCTCTGTTGTCATCTATCTTGGTGAGGCATTTGAAGGTGGCTTCTGTAATGCTTGCGCG
>JAESTI010000270.1 GCA_016763665.1 Bacteroidia bacterium
TAATTTTTGCTGAACCTGACTTTGATTTTTTTGTGCTACCCATGTTTGATATAATTATAAATTTTTCCTCAATTCTTTTTTGGGGGACAGTATCCCAACTTAATTGATATCAAAGATATTTTTACTTCCTACGATAGTCAAATTCAAGTTTTCCACAATGGGTCAAAAAAAGACTTTAAAGCCAAGTGTATCAATAATTAAACGTGTTTTTCCTGTGGATAATTGCAGTTAAATTTCTTTATATAAAGATACAAAGAAATGCAGTGATATCAAAGGCTTGAAAAGATTTAGTTTTGTTGAACTTGCCTGAAAATGAGGCAACTATAGGTGGTTATTCTGCTGGAGTTCCAATTTCATTTTGCTCCTCATGGATGTCTTTTATTTGGGGTAATTCTGACACAGATTTAATTCCAAAATAATCCAAAAAATGATTACTAACTCCATATAATATTGGCTTACCCGGAGCATCACTTTTTCCTAAAATTGAGATAAGTTCTTTTTCTAACAATCTCTGAACACTATAGTCACAATTTACACCTCGAATTTTTTCTACTTCACTTTTAGATACCGGTTGCTTATAGGCTATTATAGATAATGTTTCCATGGCAGAATTGGATAACTTTCTCCTGGCTTTTTGCTGAAGCAGTATTTTAATTGTATCATAATATTCGGACTTGGTTAAGAATTGATAACCTTCAGCAATTTCGATCAACTCAAAACTATACTCATTTGAATTGTATTTTTCCTGGAGTTGTTTTAAATGAGGCTCTAATTGTTTTTCTGTAAAATCTTTATCAAGTGAAGATTTTAAACATTCAATAAGTTCTTTGATCGAAATACTTTTGTCAGAAACAAAAATGATGGCTTCAATATGTTGAGCTAAGTTTTTCATTGCACAGAATCCTAATGCAAATGTATAAAAAATAGAGTACCAAAGGTGTGTAGCTTCTTTGGTTTTTATATATGATGTCATCGAAATAATAATTGTATTAGATTTGTGACGATGAAGCGGAATCTGGAAATAGTTGTATTAATTTTTTTTCTTGTTCTTGCCGGAGATTCTTTACAAGCTCAACGCTATAATTTTAAAACTTATAATGTTAATGAGGGTTTGGCGCAAGCTCAGGTAACAGCTATCTGTCAAGATGATCAAGGTTATTTGTGGTTTGGAACATTAGCCGGAGGTATCAGTAAATTTGATGGGATCAACTTCATTACTTATACCATTAAGGATGGATTAAGCAGTAACTCGATCAATAATATTTTCAAAGATAAACATGGAACTATATGGATTGGAACAGGGGATGGATTAAATAGATACATTCCTGCCGGGCAAGAAGGAAATAATAAAGAACGATTTGTTTTGGTTGACGATGATCCATTAATAGCTGTTAGTGGAATAGGAACAATGCGCGAAGATGCTGAAGGAAATTTTTGGATAGCTTCACGCAGATCGGGTGTTTTGAAGTACAACCCTGAAACGCATGATCTACTAAAACTTTCAGTGAAGGAGGGTCTGGCTAGTGACCATATGCATGACTTGATTATTGGAAATGATGGTAGTGTTTGGATAGGAACAGGTAAAGGATTGAATAAGTATGACCCGTCTGCTGAACAGGCAGGCGGTGAAAAATTCTCTCTTTTTACTAAAGAAGATGGATTGTTTGGTGATCATATAACTCAGCTTTTTGAGGATCATAATGGATTCATTTGGGTTTCTTCCAGTTCAGGTGGTGTTGATAGATTTGACGGACAAACATTTAAACATTATACAATTAAAGGTGCGGGAAGAATTAGATTACGCTGTATGTTTGAAGACAGTGAGCACAACATGATTTTTGGAACAGATCAGGGAGTTTGCAAAATTGCTTATGAGGAATTGGAAGGGGAGAATGTAGTATTAATACCTAACCTAACCTCAAAAGAGGGGTTAAGCAACAATAAAATAAATCAGATCTATCAGGATACAGAAGGTAATATATGGTTTGCGACCGATGGTGGTGGAATTATCAAATATCAAGGCAAACGGTTTGTAAATATTACAACTAAAGATGGACTTAGTCACAACAACGTTACTGCCCTTTATATGACAAAGAATAATGACATTTGGATGGGAACTTTAGGGGAAGGCTTAAATGTATTTAATGGTGAGACCTTTAGTTTGTATACTAAAGAAAGCGGGCTACCAGGTAATGATGTTTGGTCAATTCTGCAAGATGATAAAGGTAACGTATGGATTGGGACTTCTGATGGAGTCAGCGTATTTCAAAATGGTAAATTACAAAATAGTGGAATGCCTAAAGAAATTGCCCGACTTTCAGTTGATGGTATGATCCAGGATAAAAATGGAAATATCTGGTTTTGTTCAGATGGTAAAGGGGTAATTAAATATGATGGAAGTGAGTACCAGGTTTTTTCAGTAGAGCAGGGACTTGGCCACGAAGATACCTGGTGTGTTTTGGAAGACAGAGATGGAAATATTTGGGTTGGTAATGAAGCTGGGTTGAGTAAAATAGTTTTTGATGAGTCGAATGCCAATGGATATCAAATATATCATTATGTAATTGATGATGATCTAATTGATCCTTCCGCTATGGACCTCCAACAAGATTATCAAGGAAACATTTGGGTTGCCTCCAATCAAGGTGGCTTATATAGAATTACACCAACTAATAACCATCAGTTAAATACAAAAAAGATCAAGCATATTGATGCCTCGGATGGACTAAGTTCAGATGTAATTTATGGGATCGAGCTGGATAATGATCAAAACCTTTGGGTGGGTACTATCAGAGGATTAGACAAACTCGATTTGAAAAAATATTACCAAATAGGGAAAGTGGATATCAGGCATTATGGTATTGAAGAGGGAGTTATAGGTTTAGAGTGCAACCACAATGCATCATTCAAAGATTCGAAAGGAAATCTATGGTTTGGAACTACAGGAGGTGTGGTTAAATACAATCCTGAAGAAGATATATTAAACCTCAAGGAAACGTATACCAATATAACTCAACATAGGTTGTTTTTTAATGACACCTTATTATCTGATGATGTTATATTACCATATGACCAAAACCACTTATCATTCGAGTTTATTGGTATTTGCCATAGCAATCCTAAAAATGTCAGGTATCAGTTTAAGCTTAAAGGATTCGATAGGAATTGGTCACCAATCACTGTTCAAAATGTAGCAACGTATTCAAACATTGGTGCCGGAGAATACACTTTTTTAGTTCGTACCTGCAACAATGATGGAGTTTGGAATAAAATCCCGACATCATATAGTTTTACAATATTGCCTCCATTTTGGAACACATGGTGGTTCTATACATTATCTTTGATACTGACTTTGGGTGGAATATTTGTGATTTTCAAATTAAGGATGCAAAAACTTAAAGAAGAAAGTAAGCGCAAAACAGAAATGATAAAAGCAATGGTGCATGCTCAGGAAACAGAAAGAAAAAGAATTGCAGTTGATTTGCATGATGGTGTTGGAAACCTGTTATCATCTATCAAGTTGAATTTATCAGCATTAGAAACGGAAAAGGAAAAGCTACAAAATGACAAACAAAAGGTGTATGAAAATTCCGTTACATTAATTGATGAAGCTTGTAAAGACCTCAGAGCTATTTCCCATAACATGATGCCTGGATCATTGATGGAGTTAGGATTAATTCATGCCCTGGAAGAACAGTTTGATATGGTTAGCGAGGCAGGAAAGTTCAAAATAAATTTTCAAATTAGCGGTTTCGATAAGCGTTTAGCCGAAACAGTTGAAGTAGTTTTATATAGGGTTGTTCAAGAGATATTTAATAATATACTAAAACATGCAGATGCTACCAAAGTAAATGTGTTGATGGTTAAGAAGAAAAGCGAGATTAAGATCGATGTGATAGATAATGGAAATGGTTTTGATATCAGTAAGAATAAAACTAAAAATGGGATTGGACTAAGCAATATTGAATCGAGAGTAGGATATTTGAATGGAACTGTCGAATTTGAGTCCAGAAAAAACGAGGGAACAAGGGTGCTGGTTCAAATACCGATCAATGAAAGCAATAAATAATGGAAAACATAAAAGTCATAATTGTTGATGATCATCAAATTATTATTGATGGTTTAAAGTCATTGCTGGCAGGGCATGAAAATATTCAAGTTATTGGAACCGCTGGTAATGGTATAGAAGCTTTAAAGGAATTAGAAGAGAAAAAATGCCATGTCATAATAATGGATATCAAAATGCCGGAAATGAATGGTATTGAGGCAACTTCTGCTATCAAGAAGAAATATCCCGATGTTAATATTGTTGCACTAACCACCTATGGAGAAAAGAAATTGATCCAGGAAATTATTAAAGCCGGTGCGCTCGGATACATACTAAAGAATACAGGAAAACAAGAATTAGATGCGGCAATAATAGCAGTAGCCAATGGGCAAAAATACTATAGCAGTGAAGTTGCTATGAAACTATTGGATGCTGATCAAGGAAGTAAAGTAACCGTTTATAAAGGTGATTTTGAAGAAGCTGAAGTATTAACCCAAAGAGAGATCGATGTGTTAAGATTGATCGCTAATGAACATACAACTGCCGAAATTGGTGAAAAGCTATTTATTAGCGTCAACACTGTAGAAACCCATCGAAAGCATTTAATACAGAAATTAAATGTTAAAAATGTAGCCGGTTTGGTAAAATATGCCATTCAAAACGGCTATGTTTAATCCACCAATTATTTTTTAAACACTGCTTTTCTTAGAATATCATATCTGTTTTTATGAATATTTAGAATTCATATTCTATGAATTCACCACTACTTAATGTAAAGTAATTCCCTTTTGCTATTTCAAATGTCACGGATTTCCGTGATAAAAACCATTTAGAAAAACACTGCTTTTGGTGATTGCTAATGTTGTCCTATATCCGACATTTGTAATATACTTTAAGCATATAAAAAAGGGACCATGGAAAAACTATCATTGAAAACTTTAGAATTCTTCAGCGCAGCAATTATGGTTATATCCATAATGGTGTTTTTTAGTGTAGTACTTATTTTTTTTTAATTCCCTCCAAAAAATTCCTAAAAATGAAACTAGAACAAGAAATAACCTCATACACCTGTTACGATTTTGAAATAGGTGGTGATGTAAATTGATACACTTAAATAAATAAACCTATGAAAAAATATCTACTCATTACTTTGTCGTGCATTACAATGGCATTTTTTACCGTAAATGCACAAACTACGATCCTTCAAGAAGATTTTGAAGCAAATGCTCCAACGTGGAATCAGGCCAAACAGGGTGATTCTGATGGCTGGAAATTTGGATCAGGTTCTTCATTATCTAGCGATTATTGGGGTATCCCTGATCATGATGGCAATGCTGCAGCTACCAATGATGATGGTTGTGACTGTGATAAAAGCGGTGACTATTTAATGACTCCATCAATGGATTTTAGCAGTTATGGAAGTATTTTCTTAACTGCTGACATATTTTATGGTGAGGCAAGTTATCAAGGTGATACTGAAACTGCAACTATTGAAGTTTCAACTGACGAAGGCACCAATTGGGATATTATTGAAACTCTTGGTTCAGCAGAAGACTGGAAAGAATATGCCATTGATCTTTCAGCTTATACCGGAGAAAGTGATGTAATAGTTGCCTTTCATTATAGTGACAATGGAGGTTGGCTTTTCGGAATTGCCATAGATAATGTTCATGTATTTGAACCACTTAGCAGAGATGTAAGCATGGAAGATATAGATATGAACCCATACGTTGATTTAACTTCAGGTTCTCAGGAAATTGCAGGTACATTGTATAATAACGGTAGTGAGACAATTACTTTAATGAACTTGAATTATACAATAAATGGTGGAACTGTTAATATCCAGTCATTTTCTTCAATGTCTGTAGCTCCTTTAACTTCTTATAATTTCACTCATCAAGATCTATGGACACCATCAGCAACTGGTTTGTATGAAGTCGTACTATGGACTTCTGATATCAATGGTTCTACTGATCAAAATGTAGCTAATGATACATTAACTTTTACCGTATATGTTGCTGCTTCTCTTACTCAAAGAATTGTGTTGTTCGAGGAGTTTACCAATACCAGTTGCGGACCATGTGCAGCACAAAATCCTGCATTTGATGCTTTGTTAAAGAACAACTTAAATAAAGTTGGAATTATTAAGTACCATCCTAATTGGCCGGGTGCAGACGATCCATTTTACCTTTTTAATCCTGATGACAATATGGGAAGAAAGGATTATTACGAAGTAAGTGGTGTTCCTACTGCAGAAATGGATGGCCAGGAAACAGTTGGAAGCTCTTACGATGGTGCTCCTGCCAATGTTACACAAGATATGATCGATGAGCAATATGATAAACCAGCATTATTTGATATTGAATTAAACGAAACATTTGATGGAGCAACTAACGAGGTAACAATAGATATAACATTGACTGCAAAAGTGGATTTTAATTCTACAGATCTAATATTACAGGTTGTTGCTGTTGAAGAAGATGTAGAATTTGATTCTCCTCCGGGAAATAATGGTGAATCAGAATTCTCATATGTAATGAGGTATATGTTACCTGATTATAATGGCACCAGTCTATCCGCTCAAACTGAGGGAGATGTAACAACCAAACAATTCAAGTATACTATGGATCTGACAACTTAGATGTATCTAAAATTCGTACAGTTGTGTTTGTCCAGGATAATTCTACAAAAGATGTTTTGCAAGCTGAAATGTCGTTAGCCCAATTTGCTACTGGTATTTCTAACAAAAAAGTAGAGTTGTCTTTCGGACAGGTTGAATTATATCCAAATCCGGTAAATGAAAAACTTTACCTTGATTTTGAAATAGAAGAAAGATCAGTATTTGAGATAAATGTATATGATATTGTAGGACAAAGAATAGGGACCATACATCAAGGTGAAA
>JAESTI010000271.1 GCA_016763665.1 Bacteroidia bacterium
TGATGAAAACATTCAAATGAACCTGATGGGGCAAGTCGGTGAAAAACTAAGAATTACCACCAACTACAATACCAAAGCCAACTTTGACTTTGAAAACCAAATGAGATTGGAATATACCGGCTATGAAGATGAGATTATTCAAAAGATAGAAGCTGGTAATGTTGGCCTGCCATTAAAAGGAACTTTAATTACAGGAAGTCAGAGCCTTTTTGGAATTAAAACCCAACTTAAATTTGGAAGGCTTACCGTTACCAATGTTCTCTCTCAGCAAAAAAGTGAAACAGAAACAATAACGGTGGAAGCCGGTGCACAAATAACGGATTTTGAAATAACTGTTGATGAATATGAAGCAAACAAACACTATTTCCTTAATCAATATTTTAGAGATAATTACAATGAGGCATTAAGCAAACTGCCAACAATCGCTTCGCAGGTAAATATTACAAAAATTGAAGTTTGGGTAACCAATACTCAATTCGAAAACGAACAAACCACAAGGGATATCGCTGCTTTCATGGACTTAGGAGAAAAATTCCCTTATGCGACAGTTTTTACTGGTACTTCAAAGGAGTTTCCAGACAATACATCTAATGACTTGATGACTTTTTTGAAAAACAATCCTGACTCAAGATACACGCAAGATGTTAATGATGTACTGGCAGGATTCGATCCAGGGAATTTTTCTGCTGGTTTAGACTTTGTTAAACTGGAAAATGCAAGGAAACTAAAAGAAAGAGAATTTAAGTTTCACCCAAAACTCGGATATATATCATTAAATTTTGCTTTAAATGCAGACGAAGTATTGGCCGTAGCCTATGAATTTACAGCAAATGGAAACCCTTTTAAAGTAGGTGAATTTGCCGCTGATGTATTACCTGATCCTGATAGAGACAAAGTGCTTTTTGTTAAACTCTTAAAAAGCCCCATAACCAGAACAGATATACCTCTTTGGAACTTGATGATGAAGAATATCTATGCCATGGGAGCATATAATCTGCAAAGAGATAATTTCAAGCTGGATGTAATTTATGAAGATGACGTTTCCGGAGCTGACATGCCATTCATTCCACTAGCTAAAATAAATACAATTCCATTAATTCAATTATTTAATCTGGATAATCTGAATACCCAAAATGACCCAAATCCAGATGGTATTTTCGATTTTGTCGAAGGAATTACCATTAATACTTCTAATGGACGGATCATATTCCCTGTGATAGAACCTTTCGGTAGTGACCTAAGAGCACAGTTTAAAAAATATGGAATTAAAGACGACAAGGCTGACGATTATGCATATGACGCTTTGTACGATTCTACCAAGTATTCTGCGCAACAGAAAGCTGAACTTAACAAATTCAAAATGGTAGGTACTTACCAATCTACAAACAGTTCTGAAATAAGTTTGGGTGCAATGAATATTCCCAAAGGTTCAGTAACCGTTTTAGCAGGAGGAAGGAAATTGGATGAAGGACAAGATTATACAATTGACTACTTATTAGGTCGGGTAACAATCACCAATGATCAAATCCTAAATTCGGGACAACCTATACAAATTAAATTTGACAACAACCTATATTTCTCGATCAAGCAGAAGTCATTACTTGCTTCAAGATTTGATTACCAAATTTCTGAAAATTTCAATGTTGGAGGAACCGTTCTTAAATTAACCGAACGTCCTTTAACCGAAAAAGTCAACACAGGTGATGAACCAATCTCCAACTTAATTTGGGGACTAGATGGAAATTATCAAACAGAATCCAGATTTTTAACTCATTTGGTTGATAAAATACCATTTATAGATACCAAAGTTATTTCTTCTATAAATATATCAGGTGAATTCGCACAATTAAAACCAGGCCATTCAAAATTCATAGAATTGGATAAAGAACCAACTGCTTATATTGATGACTTTGAAGCATCTGAATCTCCAATTGATATGAAGCAGCCGTTTCCCTGGGTTATTGCAAGCACTCCTCTGTTATTTCCAGAGTCAGGTTTAACCAATGATCTGCAATATGGTTTTAATAGAGCCCGATTGGCCTGGTATTACATTGATCCCATTTTCTACCGAAGTAATTTAAGTACTCCTAAGCACATCAAAGATGATGCAACACAACTTTCCAATCATTATGTCAGGGAAGTTATTGAAAGTGATATCTGGCCAAACAAACAACCACCGTCCGGACAAACAATTGCAGTTCCTGTTTTAAACATGGTTTATTACCCTAAAGAAAAAGGACCTTATAACTACGATGTGGATGGAACAAAAGATGACGGCTCTTTGAAAAATCCTGAACAACGCTGGGGTGGTATTATGCGGGATCTCATAACCAACGATTTTGAAGCAGCTAATGTAGAATTCATAGAATTTTGGCTGATGGATCCTTTTGTGTATGATTCAACCGGATCAGGTGGGGACTTATATTTCAATCTTGGAAATATTTCAGAAGATGTGCTGAAAGACTCAAGAAAATTATTTGAAAATGGATTACCAAAAAACCCCTTTGACTCATCCAGCATTCAGACAACAAATTGGGGAAGAATCCCAAAAGGAAAGGTAATTACCAATTCATTTGATACAGACCTTGGAGCAAGAAAAGCTCAGGATGTAGGATTTGACGGACTAGGAGATGCCGATGAGGTGCAATTTTTCGATAGCAGCTACCTTGCTAAAGTCAAACTGCTACACGGAGCAAGTTCAAAGGCTTATACAAAGGCCCAAAGCGACCCTTCTACGGATAACTATCACTACTTTAGAGGAGATGATTATGATGATGTTGAAAAAAGCATCCTGAACAGGTACAAAATGTACAATGGGCTTGAAGGCAACTCCCCCACTGCCGAACAATCTAAAGAAGAACAAGGAGTTGATTATCCAACTGCTGCAACTAATAGGCCCGATGGTGAGGACATTAATAAGGACAATACTTTAAGTGAAATAGAAGGGTATTTTCAATATAAAGTGGAGATAAAACCCAGCAAATTGGAAGTTGGCAAAAACTTTATCACAAGTTTCATAGAAGAAACCGTAACTAATCGAGCAACTGGTCAGGATGAAACAGTGAGATGGTACCAATTCAAGATACCGGTTAGAAAACCCGATGAAATAGTTGGAAACATTCAGGATTTTAAATCGATTAGATTTGTTAGAATGTTCATGACCAATTTTAGAGATAGCGTTGTACTCAGGTTTGCTAAACTACAATTTTTGAGAAGTGAGTGGAGAAAATATGTTTCAGAATTAA
>JAESTI010000272.1 GCA_016763665.1 Bacteroidia bacterium
GCTACAATCAATAACATTAAAGGCCTCTTTCTGGATAAAGGTGTAGATTATGGTAAAACTGGTGATTTTACTTCTGCAATTGAAATGTTCACTAAAGGATTGGAATTTAAACCCAATGATCCTGATATACTATCGAACATGGGAATTGCATACGCTCAATCCGGAGATGTTAATAATGCACTGAAAAGTTTTGAAACAGCTTTAAAATACAAACCCAACGACAAAGGGATTTTAAGAAATATAGGGATCATGTACCGTCAACTTGGCGATACTCTCAAAGCAAATGCTTATTTTCGAAAAGCAAAATAGGTGACTTTTAATAACATACTTTTATAGCTTGTTGTAGCCAATGTAAAAAACAGACAAGTAGCATAACAAGAGTTAAACAGATTATCTGACAATGTTTCAAAATTATCTAACCATTACACATCAACATTATGAAACTATTATTTTTTAATTTAGGGGGAACCGAACTCATAATTATTCTACCTATCCTTTTTCCAATTATATTTTGGATTTGGGCCTTGATTGACATTCTCAGAAGCAATTTCAAGGACGGTTCCGCAAAACTAGTATGGTTACTTGTGACCGTTTTTGTTCCTCTAGGCTTTATTCTATATTTCATAATTGGTAGAAAACAGCGAGTTAAGTGAGTAAAATTATATTAGAATGAATAAGAACCTGAAAAAGTTACTTTCAGACATTTGGATTAAAGAAGTAAAAGACAAATTTCTTACAGGAACCATAACTTATGAAAGACAATTGCAGGGAGAGTTATACCATGTAATGAAAGAAAGAGTCAGTTATCCGTATGAAATTTGGATTGAACCAATAATTTATCTTGAAAAATTCAATCTCAACAAAGTAAAACCTGATATTGTAATTACTTATGACAAGTATATTCATGCAGTAATAGAACTTAAATTTACTCCTTGGTTTTATTCACAATATCAAGGAGATTTAGAAAAACTGAATCGTTTTTACAAAGCAGCACAATCTAATGCAAAAGTTGTTCTTGGTTGGAAACCTTTACATCCAAATTGGCAAATACAAAAAGAAAAGGGAAAACAAGAATATATGATGAACAAAGAAATGCTGGCAGTTTTCATGGTAGTATCACGACCTGATTCGTATGCTCTTATGAAAAATGAGATTGAGAAATTCGCACCAAAAAACTTATTGCATTTTGTAGGTTGGATTAATGAGGACTCAACTGTAGAATTTAAAAAGAAATGATATTTTCGGATAATCAAGAAAATACTGGCTACAACAATCGCTAAAAAATCATAACCATCCTGCAGGCTGGCTACACTTTTTAGCGGAACCGTAAACTAATCATGGCATCTAAAAAGAACAAAAAGGTACTACATCATCAACCAAAAACATCAAAGAGATCTCTTTTTGAAAGGAACATTAAGGTAGCCCTCTTTGTTTTTGGTTTGTTGTTATATGGCTCTACTATCAACCACGGTTACGTACTAGATGACGTTGCAATAATTAACGCTAACCAGGTAACACAACAGGGTTTCGGTGGTATATGGACGCATATCACTCATGGTTATTGGTATGGATTTAACATGTCGAATGATCATGTTTACAGACCTTTAACTCCAATTTTATTTTGTATTGAATATGAGTTTTTTGGCGAAAACCCTGCAGTAAGCCATTTCTTAAATGTATTGATCTATGCATTAACTGGAATTGTGCTTTACATGACTCTTCGTTTGTTATTTAAACAGTATAATTATGTAATACCGCTTGTCGCTACATTGCTTTTTATCGCTCACCCCATTCATACTGAATCTGTTTCAAATATTAAAAGCAGGGACGAAATACTGGGTTTCTTAGGTGGGATATCGGCTCTTTATTTTTTATTGCGATATGTTGATTCAAAGACTGTCAAATATTTGTTGCTGAGTTGTTTGTGTTTCTTTCTTGGGATTACGGGAAAAGAAAGTGCCATCACTTTTGTTGGGATCATACCATTGGCATTGCTTTTTATTCGAAAATTAAGCATAAGAAGAAGCGTCACAATAATAATTCCTCTTATAGTCACTGCTTTGCTGTATTTAATTATTCGTGCTTCCGTATTAGATACACTTACAGGAAAGTCCATTGATGTTAAAACAAATACCATTGCCACCGCGGAAACATTCATGGATAAAAAAGCATCTGCTATTGAAGCATTAGGCCGTTACTTTTTATTGCTTGTATTCCCGATCTCCATGAGTCATGATTATTCGTACAATCAAATACCTGTAACCAATTGGGCAGATATCTACACAATTCTATCCGCAATTTTTTATTTAGGGCTACTTGTCTTTTTAATTAAACTATTTTTTAAACCAAAGTTATTAGACAATGAATTTTACGGTCAACTTGGGTTTGGTATTGGTTTCTTCTTCGTAACAGTATCCATTATTTCTAATGTTTTTCTTTTGATAGGTGCTAACCTGGCTGAACGTTTTATGTTCACACCATCATTTGGCTATTGCATGGTACTGGCTGCAGTCCTTGTAAAGTTCACCAAAGCAGATATTATTGAAAAGAACTTTAAACTTGAAAGTAATTCGGCACTGTTATACTCACTTGTAATTGTTCTTGTAGCATTTTCTTACAAAACCTATAGCAGAAGTATGGATTGGAAGAACAATGAAACATTGTTCAGAGCCGACATCCTAACGAGCCCGAATAGTTCCAGGGTAAATAACTCTTTATCAAGTGTGCTTGTTGTAAAAGCAAAGGAGGAAAAAGATAAAGCAACACGCGAAGAAATTGTAAAAGAAGCAATACGTACCGCAGAAAAAGCCATAGAGATCTATCCCAAATATCGGGATGCTCATTATAATTTGGGAACTTCTTATGGTATTATCAACCAAAATAAAAAAGCAGTTGAAATTTTGCAGATATGTGTAGCAATGGATTCTCTGTACAAAAACGGATACTACAACCTTGGGGTGATCTATAACAGAATGAAAGCATATGACCAAGCAATATTCAATTTAAAAAAAGCCGCACGGCTTGACGTAAACAACCCACTAGTCTATAATAACTTAGCTGAAGCCTATAAGCAAAAAGGGCTACCCGATAAAGCCATCCACGCCTACAAGCAGAACATACGAATTAACCCTTATGATGAAAACGCTTATTCTAATATTGCTCGATTACACATTGAAATTGGCAACATGGATGAAGGAATATCCTATTTGAAGAAGTTAATTCAAATAAGCCCAAACAATGTTGATGGTTGGTTCAACCTCGGAATTATCTATCAGCAAAAAGGCAATCCAGAAGAAGCTAAGAAATATCTTAACAAGGCTTTTGAATTGAATCCAAAGTTGAGGGATAAGCAAAAAAACTAACTACTGCTTAAAATTCTCTAACTTCAATTGATGTTCACAGAAACTATACTCACGCTCTTGGTTAGAACTGATAATGAGCAATTGATCTTTCATATATTCATCTATCAATTTAAGATACCATTCCACCCCTTGTGCATCAAGGTTGGTAGTTGGCTCATCTAATAAAATAACAGGAACATCAATCATTATTGCTAAAGAAAGCTTTACTCGTTGTTTCATTCCTGATGAGAAATCTTTGATGTACTTATTAACCTCATTATCAAAACCTAATTTTTTTATCAATTCACTTTTACTCGTTCCATTAATTGGATTCTTAAACTGATAATGAAAATCCAATTGTTCATTTAAAGTGAAATCTTCAATTAATTCAACATAAGGACCAGCATAACCAATGTGCTTAAAAACATTGTCTATTTCAATCTTTGAATCTCCATTGTGATAATGCACCTCACCTTCCGAAATTGAAGAATATCCGGATATGATCTGCAAAAGTGTAGTCTTCCCCGAACCATTAACTCCAAGAATCGCATACTTATTTCCCGATTCAAAATCATAAGAAAGTTTTCTGAATATCCAATTTTGATTGAATCGTTTCCCAATATTTTGAAGTGAGATTTTCATAAAGATGGATAGTTAAATATAAATTCTAATTTCTAAATCCTAATCTATGAA
>JAESTI010000273.1 GCA_016763665.1 Bacteroidia bacterium
GGAGTTGATGTGACCAAAGCCTCCGTATTTGAAACGGTTTCATTTATTTGAAGTAGAACAAAATTTAGCAGATTCATATAGCCAAAGTTATGAAGTTAATAAAATTAATGTCGGTGCGATTTTAGATAAAAATGCCTTGAATTACAAAGACAACTTATCCACATATGTGGAGGATTTATACTATAATGCGAAGATTGGATAAGTCGTAGTATTAACGAAGCCTAATGTTATATTATTGTAACCATTCAGCTAGAAGTCAGATGACCGAAGTTGGAAGACATAAGTGATAAGTAAAAACTTCCGACTTCGGTCTCCAGACCAATTAATTACAAAGGTTTATATTAAATATATATACGGCTGAGTAATAGAAAGTTACTATAGAGTCAAATAGATTTTGTTAGTAGCCACGCATCGTTTTGATGGTTGGTTTTGATCTTGGATAGCTCATTTTTGGCTTCCTGCCTGGATTGGCATGAGCCGAAGCTCACTCTGTGTAGTCCACCTTTTGTTACATCAACTATTTCTGCATCAAATCCTTTTGATTTTAATCTCTCAACCAGCTTTTTCGCATTAGGGAAGTGTGCAAAAGCACCGCCTATGATGTGGTATCTTCCTTTTTTCTTGATGGGTTTAACATTTTTTGGTTTTGGAGGATCTTGTTTTTTTGGGGCTAAAATCTCAGTATCAGCTTTTGAAACCGCTTCTTCTTGGATATTCTCTTCCAAAGCAATTTCTCCAGTAGGTGCTGTTTCGCTATCAGATATATCAGGTGTTGTAGCAATTTCAGTAGACGCTGGATTGGGAGTAATGTTTGATGAATGGTCAGGTATCAGATTTACATTACTATATTGAAAAGAACTATTGTTACTAAAATTCGAATTGTAAACCAGAATTCCTGCAGCAGTAATTATTAGTGGAATTATTGCAAGTGCTATGTACTTTAATTTGAAAGTTCTCTTTTTTGCTTTTGATAGCGGAATAGAAGGCCTGTCATTCTTGATCTTCCTTTCTATTTTTTCAGAAATAGTATCTCTTTTAATTGCTGGAAACTGAAACGAAGCCAGTCCAAATGTATCTAATAAATAATTTACAGATGTTTCCGGTACAAATTGAAGGTTTCGTTCTACATCAAATGAAAATTGACCAATATTCTTTAAGGTAACTTTGTTGTCATTTTGCAATTCAGATTTACAATAGCTTACAAATTGTTTAATATGGGTCTCCGCATTTTCAAATGTGATATTCTCGTTTTTTGCTATAAAATTGGCTAGCAATCCATCGTTGTTCTTGAGGTTTTTATTAAATGCAATTGATTTTGATGGGGGATTGAAAATATGTTGGGTAGGGTGAATTTGAGCAGATTTGTACTCTGCTACAAACCCTCCAAAATCAGGAACGATCACACAATTGTGTTCAAATAGCAGTTTACCGATGTAGTGAACGATATCCAATTCCCGTATTTTTCTCAAAGATAATAAAATTGAATATTAGATCGTCCACAAGTTTTCAACGGTTATTTTCTTTGACTCATGATCTTTTTAAGATCTTCCGGAGTGTCTACAGAATAGCTATCATGCTGAGTTAATGCTACCTTGATCCTGTAGCCATTTTCGATCCATCGCAGTTGTTCTAAAGATTCCGCTATTTCTAAAGAGGATTGTTTTAGCTTGGTTATTTCCTTTAATATTTTGGTTTTAAAACCATAGATGCCAATATGTTTATAAAACGTATGACTGGAAAGCCACTTAGGTAGTTGTTGGTTCCTAAGAAATGGGATAGGAGTACGACTAAAATATATGGCTTCTTTATCTTTATTGATGATGACTTTAGGAATATTGGTATTGAGCAGGTCATCTCTAGAGTCAATGGATTTTATTAATGTGGAAATCTGAGCTTTTGGGTCATTTAATAATTGAGCAACTAAATCAATTTGTTTCGGATTAATAAACGGTTCATCACCTTGAATGTTTATTGCAATATTAAATGATTTGCCAATTTTCTCGACTATTTCACAACATCTGTCGGTTCCGCTTTTGTGTTTTTTTGAAGTGAGTATAACGTTACCGCCAAATTCTTCTACGTGACTGAATATCCTTTTATCATCAGTTGCGACAATCAGCTCATCAAGACATTTTGATTTTGAGGCATTTTCATAAACACGATGGATCATTGTTTTTCCTTTAATATAAACCAAAGGTTTTCCCGGTAAACGGGTTGATGCATAACGAGCCGGTATAATCCCTATTATTTTCAAAACTAATTAATATTCAATATGTTAAATACCTTTATATGAAGTTTTAAATTCATTTAATAAAATTTATTGGAGATAAATAATTAGAGTGTTTCAAAGGTAATAATATTCACTTAAATTCATTAACTTTGCGCTCTTTTGAGTGCTGGATTTTGGATATTCGATACTGGATGTTGGATGATAGGCACTAGATAACTGTTTCTAATAATGCATTTATGAGTTATAAAAAGTTGGAAGTTTGGCATTTGGCTAAAGAAATATCTGTGGAGATTCATCAATAATCAAGATAAAAGATAAAAGAAGCAAATCAAAATCCAGTATCAGGAATCAGGTATCTAATATCCAATATTTTTTACAATAATTCTATTTAGTTAATTTGCGCATAACAGAAACCTAGTATCAAAGAAAAGCTAAAATAAAGTAAGTACATGTTTGAGAATTTATCAGATCGTTTGGAAAGAGCCTTTAAAGTTGTAAAAGGCAAACACAGAATAACTGACATCAATGTCGCGGAGACAACCAAAGAAATCCGCAGGGCATTATTGGATGCTGATGTTAATTACAAAATATCTAAAGATTTTACGGATAGGGTAAGGGAAAAAGCGCTAGGGCAGGATGTTCTTAATGCGGTTGAACCTGGTCAATTGATGGTGAAGATAACCAGGGATGAGCTTGCCGAATTAATGGGAGGGAAAGCTGAGGAGATCAATATTGCTGCGAATCCTGCAATTATTTTGATGGCTGGCTTACAAGGCTCGGGTAAGACAACTATGTCTGGAAAATTGGCTCATTATTTAAAGAACAAAAAAGCCAGGAAGCCCTTACTAATTGCAGGTGATGTATACCGTCCTGCAGCGATTGATCAATTAAAGATTCTCGGTGAGCAAATTGAAGTTCCGGTATATACTGAAGAAGGTAACCAAGATCCGGTTGTAATTGCTCAAAATGGTATCAAGCAAGCCAAGGCTAATGGGAATGACGTAGTTATAATTGATACTGCAGGTCGTCTGGCTATTGATGAGCAAATGATGAATGAAATTTCATCAATAAGAGATA
>JAESTI010000274.1 GCA_016763665.1 Bacteroidia bacterium
AATTTCCTGCCATATAAGAAATAGAATTCTGAATCCTAATGGTATCATTCATTCTTGCGATCAACTCACCTGTTTTACGATTATCAAAAAAGGATTTGGGAAGTTTCAATAAGGCGCTATAAAAATTATTTATAACTCGTTTATTGAAGCTAATACTCTGCCTCAAAACAAAATTTTCACGAAGTACAGAAATACCACTTCTCATCAATAATAAAAAGGCAAGGAGTGAAAGTCCGACAGTCAATTTAAGGTGGTTGTTATCCGGAAGAATTTCATCTATTAATTTCTGAGAGAAAATGGCTGTGGCCATACTCATGAAAGTAATAAATATACCCAGTACCAATGCAATTCCCAGTACGTTATAATCTTCTGTAATTAATTTTTGAAACCAACGCCATTTATCATATTTAATAGCTTTTTGTTGTATAAAATTATGGTTTGGCTTAACAGTAAGCAGTGCTTTTGATCGCCAAATTTCATCAAGATCATCGGGAGTAAATTCAAGAATTCCCTTGGCGGGATCACCTATTAGGAATTTTTCATCTTTATACCCATAACACACAACATAGTGCATTAGTTGATTATCAATCAGCACATTTAATATGCAGGGTTCTTTAATTTCTTTGAGATTTTTTATATCTGCTTCATATCCTTCCGTATCCAGTCCAATTTCAGGGCCAGCCTGGCATAAACCCAGCAAAGTTGTTCCTCTGCTATCCGTACCGCTTATTTCGCGTAGTCTTTCCAGCTTTACATGTCCACCATAATACTTTATGAGAGTGGCAAGGCAAGCTACACCACAATCTGATTGGTCTTGCTGGCGGACAAAAGTTGATTTTATCTTTTTTAGGTCTTGCATAACTTTTTAAAGTTAGCCACTTTATGCAAAATTTACGATTTACAATTTTAGATTTACGATTAAATCGTACATCTGCTCCAAAACTTAACATTAAAGACGAACACAAATTAGAGTCTGTTGTTAATGTCGGCAAATTTAAAAAAAATGAATATCGAACAAGGATTAACGATCTTAGATTTCTGATTTACAACTACTTCTAAAATCAGAAATCGTTAATCCTTGTTCGTAAATCAAAAAAATACGAATTTAAAAACAGTCTCCAATTAATCTAAATACTTGAGAATAGCTTCAATTTTGGTTTGTCCTTCATACTGTTTTACCAATAAATGCTCCTTATTATAGATAAACAAATTGGGGACAGTGCTCGCATCAAATATTTCGTAATAAATTTCCCGCGTATCAAGTAAAATACTGATTTCTTTTAGGTTGTCAATTTTATATTCTATTGCAAAAGATTTCACATCTTCCTGGGGGCTATTGGATACCATTAATATATGAGTACTTTCAAATTGCTGAATATTCTCCCTGATCTCTGATGCCTCATATTGGCATTCATCACATTGAGGGTTGAAATAAATAATAAGTACATTTTTGTCAGGTATTAGTTGGGCATTGGTAAATCTTTCGTTATTAAGATCTACAAATTCGAAATTTGGTAAAGTTTGCCTGTTGGCCTTCTTTAGTTTTTTTTCTTCAAGCTGACCCAATATCTGAAAAACCATAGTGCTAATACCAACTACCAATATCAGTAAGAAAATGTATTTAAGATTTTTTTTCATAATGACGCACTTCTTCAGCTAAGGTTTAAACTGAGAAATACAACTATAACCATCCAGGTAATTAAACCAATACCATAAGTGGAAACAACCAGCGTGAGCATTTTTGAAAATGATTGGTTCAATACCATTTGAAGCCCCTTTGCAATTGCCAGCCAATAAGCAAATTCAAACAAATTGATGGTTTGAAGGGGATATATCAACCAAGCTTCTATTTCTTTGGTGTCAACAATACTAAGCAAAGAAAGTGGATACATTAATTGTATATCCTGCAGTGTATGTACATCAATAAAAAACAATAACCATATGCCTTTTATAAAAGATGCACACGCAAAAACTACATGGGCTATCATAACGATTTGAAATAATTTCTTAAAGCCAATATTTATACCATTAAGCAAAGTGCCAATATTGAGACATAAAGCCACAAAACTGATCTTAATTAGAAGTACAAGAGGAAGAAAAACGTAACCGATCCAACTCCACTTTTCAGAAGCTTCTACGTATGCATCTATTTGTTCAAACGCAACTTGCTCACCGTAACTCTGATAATACAATTCTTTTGTAATAACTACGTCACTAATGATATAAGTGTTAAGAAAATAATACATACAAAGAATGACAAAGAAATGACGTTTGTCAAAATTGAAAGACTGTTTTGTTATAGATAGATTCATTTTTAAATGTAAATATTTGGTACTTAATACAAAGTAACTATCCAGTTTATCTGTTGTCAGCTATCAGTCATCAGTATATCAGTTATCCGGTTGAGAGAGATAGGCTGGTTACCAATTTTACTATAACTGATTATCTGAAAAACTGGAAACCGATAGCCGAAAACTGAGAAACTGAAATTATACATCATTAAACTGTATAATTGCAATACAGATAGTTATGTATAAAAAAATCCCGCAATTGCGGGATTTTCTTAATAAATTGTTGCTTTCTCTTAAGCAATACAAAATTGGAATGGTGGGCAAGGTTGTCCACTTACACATATATTTGTAAGGGAAAGAACTGGCTCAATGCAAATTAATAAACCGCCTTCTACTTTTTCCATTTCGTTTAATGATAACTTTTTCATTTTAATAGGTTTTTGGTAATTAATAAATATTTTCAAAATTTGCTTATACTAAGCGTTTAATTTTGTTGCGCAAAGGTATTTAAATATTTATATATATGACACAAAAATAACTCAATATATTAGAGGGGTACTACTTTCTTGTCACAAGTACTTTTTATTTACTATTGATACTCAATATGTTACTTGAAAAAAGCTTATGATAGTTGGAAGAATTTATTATTTATATGGAGAATCCTGTCACAAAGTAGTTTCGGGATTTAGGTTGGTGGGATTACGAATATCTACGAATAACGAATGTTTACGAATATACGAATGCTGTTATTTGATGCCAATATGCAAATGATGCTAAATACAATACTAATATGCCAATGTACTAATCAACGAATACACGAATAAGCTAATCTAAAATACCGTAGACTTCTTTATCTTTCTCACTTAACTCCCAAACTTCACCACGGACTTTTTCTACATTGATCTTATCCAAAACATCTTCAACACGCCAGGGTATGAGGCGCGCGGTTTGATCGTTGGAGGCTGAGAGGATGTATTTACCATCGGGTGAAAAGTTTACCCGCACTACTGCTGCTGAATGGATTGGATAAACTTGTAGTTCATTTCCTTGCAAATCCCATAATCGAAGTGTAAAATCATATGAGCAAGTGATAATATGTTTTCCATCTGGAGAAAAACTTGCATCATTAACTAAGTCGCTATGTCCTTTTAGTACTTTTATTTTCTCTCCTTTTGTATTCCAAAGAATTGCAGTTTTGTCATCTGATGCAGTAATAAAATACTTACTGTCCTTTGAAAATGATAAGGATTTTATAGTATTATGATGACCTTTCATTTGCTTTACAAACTCTATCTTATAAACAGGTTGATAGTCTATTTCAAAAAGAGATATTGTAAATTCTTCCCCTTTTAAAGCAAAAAATTTACCATCTGGTGAGAAAGCAGCCATTCCGTATTCACCTTTAGGAAATTTAAATTCAGCTAATTTTCTTATTGGATTAGGAGGTTCACTCCCTACCAATTCATAAAAACACAGAGCACTATCAGGGTACTCCAAAACAAATAAATTACTAATTGGAGAAAATATCGACATAGAGGAATGCTCGAATTTTTTTAAAATGCTGCCATTGATGTCCCAAAGAATTGATTCTTTATAATCGAAAAAAGAAGAACGAGCTAAAATAAATTTACCATCTGAAGAAATTGATGCTCTGGAAACTGATCCTTTATGACCTCGAAATGTTCTTATATTATCGCCTTGTAAATTCCAAAGTTTCAGAGTCTCATCCCCACAAACAGTAAGAATAGTTTCACCGTTTGTTGTAAAATATACACGTCCCACATTATAATGAGTATGTCCTTTTAAGACATGTAGGAGATATCCATTTTTATCCCAAAGTTTAGCAGTTTTATCATACCCTGTTGTTGCAATAAATCTACCATTAGGAGAGAAAATACAATCCTCAACCCATGAATAATGGCCTAGTAACTGGGGAGATTCCTTTGGATGAATCATCCATGTGCGGACGGTATTATCATAGGCTCCAGTTACAACATATTTATTATCTGGAGAAAAATCTGCATCGAATAATTGGGAAGTATGGCCTTTTAATGTTTGAAGTTCTTGCCCATTGCGGTTCCAAATTTTTGCAGTACAATCATCAGAGACTGTAATAATCATATTCCCATCTGAAGAGAATTTAGCAACCCATAACTTGGCCGTATGGCCTTTATAAATTTGAATTTCATTCCCTTTTAGATCCCACAGTCTGGCAGTATTGTCAATAGAACTTGTTAGTATATATTTACTATCAGGTGAAAAATAAGCGGACCAGATCACATCCAAATGTCCAACTAATAATGTTATTTTATTTTGTCGAAAATCCCATATTCTTCCATTATAATCATAAGATGTAGCAGTAAGATATTCGCCACTAGGAGAGAAATTAATATCATACTTCATTCCGAATTTTAGGCCTGTCATTATATTCAATTGATCACCCTTTAAATCCCATACTCTTACAGTGTTATCATTTGAAGCAGAAGCAATAACATCTCCATTAGGAGAAAATTTTGCTATCCTTACTATATCCTTATGGCCATAAAATGTCATTAATTCTTTTCCGGTATAGTGCCATAACTTTATAGTCTTATCATCAGAAGCTGTGACAACATATTCTCCGTCTACTGACATATAAATTGAATTAACCTTATTTTTATGCCCTTTATATACCGCTATTTTCTTACCTTCTAAATTTAACAGTACCGCAGTATTATTGCTGTCTACTGCAAGGACATATTTCCCATCGGGGGAAAAAACAACTGATTCATGTTTAAATACTGTATTAGTAGGGAAATCTCTGGAAAATATTTCCTTTCCATTCTTATCCGATAATTGAAATTTTGCTAGCCATGGCTCAGTTAATATAAAGTTTCCATCTGGAGAAAATCTTACTTTATTAATTCCACCCCCCTTATGTTCAATTAAAGAATAATATAAAGGAGTTTTACTATAGGCCGCCATTATAACTTGCCTTGACAAATCAGTTGGATGAATATCATATGAAGCTTCCGCTAACCGAAAACTAAGTGTGGGATCAGTTTCCGAAGCCATTGCAGCTTTACTTGCTATTTTATGTGCATGGGCAGATTTTGCCATGTCATTTTTTAATAACATCGCCCAAATAAAAGCAATTACCGTTATTGCTAATAATGAAGAAATAGCAGTTATTACTTGTTTTCGTATCCTTCTTTGTCGTAATATATTCTGGTTACTTTGTTCTAAGAAATCATTAAGTAAATCTCCAACTTTTGATGGATCTATTTCATCTTCTGCAGAATCCTCATCAATGATCTTTTGTAATGTTATTCCATCTGATTTATAAATGTCATCCTCTAAATAACGCTCGATCCATGCATTGTTGGGTTGCTGCTTTTCATGCCAGCTATTAAAATGGTTGTAAGCACCAACAGTTAACAATAAATCTTTACTTTCATCAGCAACTGCCCATCTATATACCTGGGATTGTACTTCCTTGAAGTTCATTACACTATCATGCTCCTCTTTGGTCCAATTTGATAGCATATTCCAATTTCTGATGAGTGCTTCATGTGTAATATCCAATAATGAATCTTTAGAAAGTTCGATTGTAGCCGGGTCGTCTTTGTTTATGAATGGATAGATCATTGTATTGTTGGTCTCTCTAAATACATTGATCAAAACGATCACCATACTTTCTTCATATTTGTCACCGATCACCTCGCAAATTTCCCCTAAGGTCATTCGATTACGTACAGCCTTGCTATCATCAATTTTGGTCAGACATTTGAATGCAGTTTTGATTATATATCTTAATTCGTCCTCAGTAAGTGGATTTTCAGGATTCAGCTGATTGTAAAACTCATGAGACCTTAAAAAAAGCTCATTGGCATGTGAGTTCAATACATTGTTCAAGTTCTGCTTGAACTTATCTTTCTCTCCCCGGTAAAATTGTTTTTTCTCTTCACTGACAGATTTATACCAACCATCATACAATATGATCTCATCATCAGGTAACTCTTCTCTAAGAATTCCACCTACCATACTGTAATGCCTCAAATCCATTTGTTCATTACCCTTATCAGCAACCAACCAAATCTTTTTCAAAGCATGCTGCAATACTGGAAGTACATCTGTATTTATCACATTTAAGTCATTCAACATTCGTTGAGCAAGGCGGGTTGTTATTTGGTTGCCACTTAGAACGGCTGGTTCGGTTATTGCCTGCATGATCTCACTTCTTGTCAATCGGGGAACAAAATATTGGTTCTCCCCTATCAACTCCGCCAACCTTCTAAATGCAGGCGCATTGCCAATATAGTCCGAGCGCATCGTGCAAACTATATAAATAGGAAGACCTTGCTCTTTAGCGATCTTTGCAGTTTCAATTAGAAGGTTTACAATTATCTGGGCAGTTTCAGAAGGATGTGCAGTCTCTCTATCGAAGTTTTCCTTATTGGTAAAAAACTCCTCGAATTGGTCTACTACTAATAGTAAATTGGCAGCTTTTTTCTTCTGTTCACTACTTGGATCAGCATAATACCAACTAGAATTTTTATAAATGTCTGCTAATGCCGAATATCCTAGTTTTAAACTTGTTTCAACATTTTCTTGCTCCAGGTTTAGTTGTTCGGCTAAACATGCAGTCATGTTTTGAAGTGGGTCGTTGCCCGGGCGAAATACTGCAATTTTCCAATTATTGAATTTAGTTTTGAAGAACCCTGCTCGGATATTAGGGATCAAGCCTGCATAGACCAATGAAGACTTTCCATCACCAGAAGCCCCGGTAACCATTAGGAACTTCTTTTGCTCAAGCTCCACTTTCATCTTATCAATGTGGCTATCTCTTCCTTTAAAATAAAGGGATTCATGCTCGTTAAAAGGGCGTAAGCCGGGGTATGGGCATGCCACAACTTGCTCAGATTTCTCAGATTGCACAGATTCTTCTGATGTTACTTCCAATTCCAAGTTTTGAATTACAAATTACGAATGCTTACGAATGAACAAATCAATACGAATATACTAATGCACGACTACGAGATTTAACTAATCCTTACTCAAAAACAATATAGGCAAATTAGAGGAAATTTGTAAATCAGGAATAGTTAATCCAAAATGCCGTAGACTTCTTTATCTTTCTCACTTAATTGCCAAACTTCCCCGCAGACCTTTTCCTCATTTACCTTTTGTAACACATCTTCTACACGCCAAAGCGTCAATCGTGCAGTATTATCATTTGAAGATGTTAGGATATATTTGTCATCATTTGCAAATGAGGCGGTCCAAACAGCAGCTGTATGTCCTTTAATCACTTGCAGCTCATCCCCTTCAACATTCCAAACCCTTGCAGTGTAATCTATTGAAGCTGTTGTAATATATTTACTATCCGAAGAAAAATTCAGATCATTGATGCGGGCGTTATGGCCTCTTAAAACACCTACTTGATTACCGTTAATATCCCAAACTCTTATATTGTTATCATATCCACCTGTTGCAATTAGCGAGTCATTGGGTGAAAATTTAGCAACTAATAAAGGTGCGGTATGCCCAGATAAGGTCCTTAGGCAAACACCAGTATTATTCCAAAGTTTAATAGTACCATCACTTGATGTTGTTAATATGTATTTCATATTTGAGGAATAAGAAATAAGATTGATCACTTCATTACTATCTTGGAATTCATGCAATACTGCAAAATCCATATTATAAATTTTTACAATGCTGTCAATATGGGCTATAATAATATATTTACTATCCGATGAAAAACACCCATCAAACCCATCAAATTCATGGATTTTATTTCCAGAGACATTCCAAATTTTGATTTTATTATTAGAATTTTCTTTAGTCATGATATAGTTTCCATTACTTGAAAAACCTGCACTAGTAGTTCTCTTACCTACTCTTAGATCTGCCAATTCATTTCCATTCCGATCCCAAATACGACAATTTTCACCAGCAGTAATAATATAGTTCCCATCACTAGAAAATTGAGCATCATCCAAAAAACGTGAATGACCTTTTAAGGTTGTTAATAATCTCCCAGTATGATCCCATAGCATTGCTGTACGGTCAAAAGAGGCTGTTAGTATAAATTTACCATTAGGCGATGTTCTTGCTTTTCTGACATAATGAAGATGCCCGATTAAAACTTGCTTAATATCCTCTTCTATTACCCATTTTCTAACAGTTTGGTCGCAAGAAGCAGTAACTATGCTCCTGCTATCAGGAGAAAAATCAGCTTGTATTACCTGTAGCTTATGCCCAAGAAGAGTATAAAGTTCATTGCCTTGAGTGTCCCAAACTTTTACTGTGTTATCATTGGAATGTGTTAAGATCATCTTACTATCCAAGGAAAATTTTGCGCCCCAAACTGCCGCTGTATGATTTTTCAATTCGTTCAATAATTTACCCTTCATATCCCATACTTGTGCTAAATTCCCACTCCAGTTAGTGGTGACAATAAGTTCTCCATTTGATGAAATGTCCACCGAGAATATAGAAGGATAATTATGTTCTAAAATTCTCAATAATTTACCATGGGAATTCCAAATTCTGGCTGTACTATCGCCCGCAACCGTTATAATGTATTTTTCATCATCAGAGAAATCAGCTTCCCAGACTGCTGTTTTGTGGCCTGATAATCGATTAATGATTTTCCCATTTATATCCCATAAGATAGCAGTACTATCTGCTGAACAAGTAATAATATAATTTTGAGCGGGAGAAAATTTTGTATGTAAAATCAAGTCATTATGACCTATTAACTCACATTTCAATGTGTTATCAAGACTCCACAATCTTCCAATATTATCTCTTGTAATAGTAAGTATATAGTTTCCATCTGGAGAAAAACAATTCGAAATGATCACCCCACCGTTTGGCTTAAATGTCTTTAACTGTTTTCCATTTAAATCCCATATTCCTACAGTACTGTCTAATGAGGCAGCAATTATATATTTTGAATCGGGAGAAAAATTAACCAAGTCATGATTTCCACGATTAAAACGAGGAAAAGGAACATTATTGATTACGGTCACTATATATCCATTTAAATCCCCTATTACAGCTGTATTATCTCCACCTCCTGTTGAAACAACATATTGACCATTTGGAGAGAATTTTGCAGTATTCCGACAAGCCCCCTTCTCATCATACAAGGTATAAAAAGGAGGATTTGAAAAAGCAGATAATATCATTTGTTTAGCAAATTTTCCAGGATATATATTATAGGCCTGTTCTGCCAAGCGAAATGCTAACGTGGGATCAGTTTCAAGGTTCATATATGCTTTGGTTGCAAGCTCATTTGATTTGGCAACTGTTGCAATTTTACTTTTTAATTGTAATGCTTCCTGCCTTTTTACAAACGCCCAAATAAAAGCAATTACCGCTATCACTAACAAAGAAGATATGGTGGTTATAACTTGTTTTCGTATTCTTTTTTGTCGTAATATATTATGGTTGCTTTGGTCAAGGAAGTCACTCAATAAATCTCCAACCTTTGATGGATCTATTTCATCTTCTGTAGAATCCTCATCAATGATCTTTTGTAATGTTATTCCGTCTGATTTATAAATGTCATTGTCCAAATAACGCTCGATCCATGCATTGTTGGGTTGCTGTTTTTCGTGCCAGCTATCAAAATGGTTGTAAGCACCGACAGTTAACAATAAGTCTTTACTTTCATCAGCAACTGCCCACCTGAATACCTGGGATTGTATCTCCTTGAAATTCATTACACTTTCATGCTCTTCTTTGGTCCAACTTGATAACATGCTCCAATTTCTGATAAGTGCTTC
>JAESTI010000275.1 GCA_016763665.1 Bacteroidia bacterium
CGTCTATTATGTAATGTTTGCTTGTGTTAGCAGAAGTTGTTCCGCTACTATGAAATATGACACTTGGATTAGAATTACCTGTAATTACTTTATGGGATTTAAAGAACTCAACAGGTAAAAATGGAATATCTTGAATTGTAGCAATTTGGTTAGGATTAATCCCTAAATGATTGATGAAACTTTTATAGACAGGATTATTAGAAGCTTGATAACGAAATAGTTCAACAGCTAAATGCTCGAATTTTTCATTATGATCAGGAATTGTTTTGTCAAGCGCAAATGCTTGCTCAATATGGGTTTCAATAAATGACATGTAGTATAAAATGTGAAGCAATATAGCAATTATCAAACTATATAAATGAGAGATTAAATCGTATACTTTTATATCTTTGTACCTCATTTTTAAGAAGATGAGTTTCAAAGAAAAGATAGATAAGAATAAGCTTCCTGAGCACATTGCCATAATTATGGATGGCAATGGAAGGTGGGCTAAATCCAGAAATAAGAACAGGATGTTGGGCCATCAGGAAGGGGTGAGAAGAGTTAGGGAGATAACAGAAACATGTGCGGAATTAGGAGTAAAGTATTTGACGGTTTATGCGTTTTCGACTGAAAATTGGGACAGACCAAAGTTTGAAGTAAACGCTTTAATGCAATTACTAGTAGTAACAATTGGTAAAGAGATCAAAACATTAATGAACAACAATATCAGACTTGAAACTATTGGTGATACCAATGCGCTTCCAAAAAATTGCGTTAAAGAGTTGCAAAAAGCCGCTGAACGAACCAAAGATAATGATCGAATGACCTTGATTTTGGCATTGAGCTATAGTTCCCGATGGGAGATAGTAGATGCTGCAAAACGAATTGCAGAAAAAGTGAAAAGTAATGAAGCAAACCTTGAGGAAATAAACGAAGAGTTTTTTAGTTATAACATGTGCACAGCAAATTATCCGAATCCTGAATTGTTGATTAGAACCAGTGGTGAATATAGGATAAGTAATTTTTTGTTGTGGCAAATTGCATACGCAGAGTTATACTTCACTGATAAATATTGGCCTGACTTTAAAAGTGAAGATCTCTATGAAGCGATTGTAGAATATCAATCACGTGAACGAAGATTTGGAAAAACAAGTGAGCAAATTAAGGAAACTGCTGAGTAATTAATTATAGGCTATCTAGAATTTCTTTAAGAGTTACTTATATAGAATTGTGAAAAAAGTTTTAATATCCATATTCCTATTATCGGTTTTCATATATCCGCTTAAAGCACAATTAAGATTTGGTGCCTTTAATACTGCTTCATCCGATAAAATAGATTACACCAATCCAAGAACTTATGAGATTGGGGGAGTTACTATTGCTGGAGTTAATTATTTAGATGAATCTATATTGATAAAACTCTCGGGACTTAATGTGGGTGATAAGATCGAGATTCCCGGAGATGCGATAACCAATGCTATAAAGAGCCTCTGGAAGCAAAAACTTTTTTCAGATGTTAAGATATCTATAACAAAGATCCAGGGAAGTATTGTTTTTCTTGAAATTGAATTGGCGGAACGACCAAGAATGTCACGTTTCTCCTTTAAAGGGATAAAGAAATCAGAAATAGATGACATAAGAGAAGAAATAAGACTAGTAAAAGGTAAAATAGTAACGGAGCATTTAAAAACCACAACAGATAATAAGATCAAAGAATATTTTATAGATAAGGGATTCCTAAATGTTAGTGCTAGTGTTATTGAAGTCAAGGATACAACATTACCAAATAGTGTAATACTAAAAATTGATGTTGATAAGGGCAATAGAGTAAAGATCAACGATGTCACATTTTCGGGAAATACTGAATTTGAAGACAAAAAACTGAGGCGCTTAATGAAAGATACCAAGAAACGAACTTGGTATAATGTTCTAACGGCATCCAAATTACTAGAACCCGCTTATGAAGATGACAAAAAGAAGATCATTGCAAAGTACAATTTAAAGGGCTATAGAGATACCCGAATTTTAAAAGACACAATTTATGCGTTTGACGAGAAGTCTATCAATATTAATATTACTATTGATGAAGGTAACAAGTATTATTTTGGAGATATTAACTGGTCTGGAAATTCAAAGTTCACAGATGAACAACTAACTAGGGTATTAGGTGTAACTAAAGGAGATATATTTAATCAGGGAGTATTGGATTCCAGGTTGTTTATGAACCCAAACGGAAAAGATGTCAGTTCTCTTTATTTAGATGATGGGTATTTGTTTTTTCAGTTAACCCCAGCAGAAACAATGGTAGAAGGAGATACGATCAATCTTGAAATGAGAATATATGAGGGGCCTCAGGCAACTGTTAATAGAGTGACAGTTTCAGGTAATACAAGAACTAATGATCATGTAATTTTGAGAGAGATTAGAACAAAGCCTGGGCAAAAATTTTCTCGATCAGATATTATTAGAACTCAACGGGAACTTTCTCAATTAGGTTATTTTGATCCTGAAAAACTTGGTGTAAATCCGGTTCCTCACCCAGAAAATGGTACTGTAGATATTGAATATGTAGTTGAAGAAAAGCCTTCCGATCAGGTGGAACTTTCAGGTGGCTGGGGTGGTCACATCAATAGGATAGTTGGTACTTTGGGAGTTACATTTAACAATTTTTCTGCAAAAAATATATTAAAACCGAGTTCATGGAGACCACTTCCTCAAGGTGATGGACAAAGGTTGAGCATAAGAGCCCAAACTACTGGTTCGTACTTTCAGTCTTATAATATGTCTTTTACTGAACCATGGTTTGGAGGAAAAAAACCCAATGCTTTGAGCTATAGCATTTATAATACAATTCAAACTAACGGTCAGCCGAAGTCAAGTGAAACACGACAGGGTTTAAATGTAACAGGTACTTCATTAAGCTTAGGTAAAAGACTAAAGTTTCCTGATGACTTTTTTACATTACATCATACTATCAGATATCAACATTATGTGCTAAGCAATTATAATGCACGAACATTTATATTTAATGATGGTGTTGCGAATAATTTAAGCTATGGTGTAACATTAGCAAGAAACTCCGTTGATCAACCAATTTATCCAAGATCAGGTGCAAATATTTCATTATCTGTGCAGGCAACTCCACCTTTTTCTTTATTTAGTGATAAAGATTTTTCAACTCTTGATGATAAAGAAAAATACAAATGGATAGAACTTCACAAATGGAAGTTTGATGCTACATGGTATACCAAGCTAGCTGGCAATTTGGTTTTGATGACTCGTGCCAAGTATGGATTTCTAGGAATGTATAATAAAGGAATTGGCTTGTCTCCGTTTGAAAGATTTGAGTTGGGTGGTGATGGACTTTCAGGATTTTATCTCGATGGTAGAGACATTATAAAGTTAAGAGGTTATGAGCCTGGAAACCTTACTGATCCGAATAATGATAGGCTTTCACCCGATGGTGGTGCAGCAATTTATAATAAATATACTTTTGAATTAAGATATCCGTTATCTTTAAATCCATC
>JAESTI010000276.1 GCA_016763665.1 Bacteroidia bacterium
GAGAAAGGAATTGCATTAAAGTCAGGATTAGACAGGCAATTCTATAATTCACTGGGAACAGCTTATGATGATATAGACAGTGTTGATAAGGCCATTGAAATCTATAAAAAAGGGATTGAGTTGTTTCCGTATCATTATTTATTGGAATATAACATTGCATTGACTTATGAAAAGAAGGATGATATCGAAAAGTCTATTGAGCATTTAAAGAAAGCATTGAAGTTGAATTTCTTTCATACATCAAGTCACTATTTATTGGGTTTACAATATTCCAGACAAGGACTAATAATTCCATCCATGTTGGTGCTTGAAATGTTTTTGGTTTTGGAACCTGCAACTACACGTTCTCAGAGTATTATAAATATTCTCGAAACCATAGCTAAAGGAACTTTGGTATCCGATAAACCGATAGACAAAACCAAACTAAAAAATGACAAGTTTACTGAACTTGAAATGATTATTAACTCAAAAATTGCACTGGACAAGAATTACAAAACCGAAGTAAAACTTTATGATCCTTTAATAAAGCAAGCACAGGTACAATTGGAAAAATTAAAGTACAGTGAAAAGGATAAGGGTTTTTGCATGCAAAACTATGTTCCATTTTTTGTGAAATTATACAAGGAAGGATACTTGGTCCCTTTCACCTACTACATGTTTGCTTCAATTGGTAACGAGAAAGTGGATAAATGGATCAAAAAGAACATGTCTAAATTGAAGGAATTTGGAAGATGGGCTAATGCAGAATTAGACATGGCCGGTAAACCCAAATTGGTTGGAATTGATGGAAAGATGCTAGAATTACCACATTGGTATTATAATGACAGAAGCTTAAAGAAAATAGGTAATTACAAAGAGATTAATCCTGATAGTGTCATTTTAACAGGCCCCTGGAGATATTACTATTCTAACGGAATGCTTAACCTCAAATGCGAATTTGACGAGAATGATAAACGTATTGGTGATTGGACTTGGTATTACCAAGACGGCACTCTAAAGGAAACCATGAAATACGTTGATGGTAAAAGGGAAGGGTATAATAATTATTATGCTACAAACAGTGTTTTAAATCAAAAAACGAACTATGTAAATGATACAGTTCAGGGTAATATGGAAATATATTATCTCACCGGGCAGTTAAATAGCGTAGAGCCTTACGTTGATGGAAAACTTCAAGGAGACGCGGTTTATAATTATACAAATGGGTCTAAACAATATGATGTTACCTATACTGACAATACTTATAACGGTGAGATGCTTGAATACTACCCAAAAGGAGCGAAAAGTGCTGTTATGTCTGTGAAAGAAAGTAAAAAAGATGGGCCTTATGTTTCATTTTATGAAGATGGCACTAAAGAAGCAGAAGGTAATTATAAAGATGGACTCAGAGTAGGTGGGTGGAAGTGGTATGGAAAAACAGGTAAACTGCAAAATGTTGGAAATTTTGATGATGAAGGGATCAGAAATGGTGAAGCTAAAGAATATTATGATAATGATAACCTGGCTTTCGAGTGCAATTATGTAGACGGGGAGGTTGTAGGTATTTATAAATCTTATGATGAGGATGGGAAACTACATTTTTCTTATGAATACGCTGATGGGAAAATAGTTAAGTACGAGTTTTTTGACAAGGAAGGAAATATTACTTCTTCAGGAGAAGAGAAAAGGAATAAGCTCCTTTTGCAATACAAGGATCCTTATGGAGTTGACCAAAGCAAAGGAGAGTACATTGATGGCAAAAGAGTTGGTTTTTGGAGTTTTTACCATAATAATGGACAACTGTCTTCATATGAAGAATATAAAAACGGCCAGAATGATGGCCTGGTAATTTGGTATAAGAAAAATGGCAAGCAATTCTCTGAATTGAATTACAAAAATGATCAACAGGATGGATATTATACATCTTATTACAAAAACGGAACACTTTACCAGGAAGGGTGGTATAAGAATGGTCAGTATCAGGGAGATTGGTACATCTATCACCCCAATGGAAATTTAAAACGACATTCCTATTATTTAAACGGAGACCTCCAAGGATATCAGAAATATTATAGAATTGATGGTACCAAACAATACGAGTCTTTAATTAAACATGACCTTATTTATGAGTTTATTTATTTTGATACTTTGGGGAATGAGATCGGGGCAGAAAAATTGAATCACGGTACTGGTAAAAGCGTTACACTTTACTTCAATGGAAAGACCTACCACAAAGGGAATTATAAAAATGGACTTGCTGAAGGTAAATATTCCTGGTATTTTCCTAACGGAAAGACTAGCTCTGAAGTAGATTATTACAATGATGAACGAGAAGGCAAGTATACAGGGTATCATGAAAATGGGAAAATTCGTGCAGATGGGCAATACAAAGAAGGCAATAAAATAGGGATGTGGAAATGGTATGATGATAAGGGCCAGGTTGAGACAGAGGGTAAGTATGAGGATGGAGATCGGATCGGTAAATGGACATGGTACTATGAGAATGGCAAACCTTCATTTATAGGGCATTACAAAGATGACCTAAAGCATGGTGAAGTATTTCAATATCATGAAAGTGGAGATCTCAGGATCAAGAGAAATTACCGAAATGGAGTTATGATATCATATACATATAAAGATAAAGATCAAAACTTTGTAGCGCCTATAAACGTAAACAATGAAAGCGGCAAGGTAATCAGTTTTTATAGTAACGGGCAAAAATCGCTTGAGTATGAATTAGTTAACGGGTTTTTAGAAGGTACTTATTTAAAATATCATACAAATGGAAAAATATTTAGTGAAAGAAAATTTGTGGCCGATGAACAAGAAGGAATCAATAAAAAGTATTATGAAAGTGGAGTTTTAAAAAGTGAGAAAAACTATTTTTATGATGATGAACATGGAATTTGTAAATTCTACTCAAAAAACGGAAAATTAAAACGGGAAGAGGCGTATTACCTGGGGGAAAAGCATGGTGAATGGAAATATTATGATGATCAAGGGAATCAAATCAAAACAAAAACGTACCTATACGACAATCCTTTCTAGCTATCGTTACCTTAAATGCAACAAAGTACTTTTGGGCATTTTAATTGGGGGAGTTACATTTTTTTGCAATTCAGCTTTTTCCCAATCTCCAGAGATCTTTAAGCAAGTAAAATTACTTTATCCTGATGCTAATGCAGTAGTATTAGAGGAAAAGGAAGATGTTAACATTAAAATTATAAATGGTGAGTTGAAGATCAGTAGCCGTCATCATATTGATAAGTTAATACTGAATGAGAAAGCCCAGGGTTATGCTAATGAATACATTTATTATGATGATACCTTCAATGAAATTTCTGACATTAATGCGATTCTTTTAACCCCTAAAGGAACAAAGTATAAAAAGCAAAAGGTTGACAATATTAAGACCACCGGCAAGCTAAGCAACAGCATCTTTTTTCATGATAATAAAGTAAAACAGATCATATACCCGAAGATCAATGAAGGTAGCCGGATAATTGTTACATATCGTGAAGAAACAAAAGATCCTCATTTTTTAGGTGCTTTCTACTTCAGCTCTTACATGCCGTCTGTGAAGTCAGAGTTTTCTATTAGCTTTCCCAAAAGTGTAAAAATTAAGTACAAGTTATTGAATGATGATGGCAATAAAGTTGAGTTTAATGAAATTGAAGAAAAAAACGTTAAAACCTACACCTGGAAGTCAAAAAATGTAGACAAATACAATTGGGATTCGGATGCAGTACCCATTAGTCATGTTGAACCTCATGTAATAGTTTACATTGATGAATTTGAAAGCGACGGAGAAACTAAAAAAATATTAAGTGATCCAAATCAACTTTATAGTTGGTATAGATCTTTGATCAGCAAAGTTAATTCAGTGGAAAATGAGGAGTTGAAAGCAATTATTGATACGCTTATCAATGAAAATGATTCCCGGTATGATAAAATTAAGAAAGTGTTTTATTGGGTACAGGACAATATTAAGTATGTTGCTTTCGAAGATGGACTTTCGGGATTTATTCCGCGAGATGCTTCAACAGTTTGTTCTAAACGTTATGGTGACTGTAAAGATATGACCAGCATTATTACGGAAATGTTAAAATATTGTGACATCAAGGCCAATTTCACATGGATAGGAACAAGAAAAATTCCATACACTTATACGGATATTCCAACTCCTATGGTAGACAACCATATGATCGCTTCGGTTAAAGTAAATGACAAGTATTTGTTTCTTGATGCAACCGGACAATATACTCCTCTCGGTTTTCCGACATCTTTCATACAAGGAAAAGAAGCTATGATCGGACTCGACCCTGATAATATGATTCTGGTTAATGTTCCGGTGATGGAGAAAGAGGAAAATTCGTACACAGATTCTACTATTGTAGAGATCCAAGATGAAGCCTTGGTGGGCCGATCGTTCAGCAGCTTTATAGGGTATAGTAAACTTGCTTTGGTCCCGGATATTACAGATCAAACGTATGATAAGAACAAAGAACTCTTGTCAGAAATACTTGAAAAGGGTCACAACAAGTTTAAGATTGATACTTTAAATATATCTGGAATAAATAATCGGGATAAAGAATTGGAATTGAACTATGCTTTTACAATTCCTGATTACGTAAAAAA
>JAESTI010000277.1 GCA_016763665.1 Bacteroidia bacterium
CCGGTGTTACGATGGTAGACATAGATGCTAATGGCTATCTTGATATATACGTCTGTGTTTCCGGCAAACCAAACAGGTTGTTCATAAACAATAAGGATCGAACTTTTACAGAAAAAGCGGCAGCTTATGGCATCGATCATTCCGAATATTCTACACAGGCTTATTTTTTGGATTATGACCGTGATGGTGATCTGGATTTATTCCTTGTAAACCATCCAATCGTTTTCAATCGAAATAATGTTGTTGAGCACGAGAAGAAGATCAGCGGGCGGAATGTGCTCTATCAAAATAATGGTGATCTAACATTCAGTGATGTCTCAGATAAGGCAAATATATCAGATCATTCTTATGGGCTTAGCGCTTCTATTGGTGACTTAAATAATGATGGATGGCCCGACATCTATGTAGCAAATGATTATGAAGAACCCGATTGCCTTTACCAAAACAATAAAGATGGCACTTTCAGCAATGTCATTGACCTGGCATTCAAACATATCAGCTATTTCTCGATGGGGTCTGATATATCTGATATTAACAATGATGGGTTACTGGATTTATTTGTGTTGGACATGAAATCAGAGGATCAAACTCGACAAAAAACTTTGATGCCATCAATGGACACAGAAAAATACTGGTTTTTGGTTAGATTGGGGTATCATCATCAAGTGATGCGCAACACACTGCAGTTAAATAATGGGAACAATACTTTTAGTGAAATAGGTCAGTTGTGCGGAGTTGATAAAACAGACTGGAGTTGGACAAGTTTATTTGCAGATTTTGATGATGATGGATATAAAGACCTGTTTGTGACCAATGGAATCATAAGAGATATTTATGATAATGATGCCAAAAATGAGTTACATTCTTTGGCCTCTATATCCAATAAGATTAACCATCTCGAAGCTGCCAGGTTGTTCCCATCTACTGAAATTCCCAATTATATATTTAAGAATCTTGGCAATTTAAAATTCGTAAAGAGGACAGATGAATGGGGTTTTGATACTCCAGTCAATTCAAATGGAGCAGCTTTTGGAGATTTAGATTTAGATGGTGACCTTGATTTGGTTGTGAATAATATTAATAAACCTGCATCTATTTATGAAAATCAAACTTCAGAACAGGGATACTCCGGTAATTACCTGAATGTTAGATTGTATGGAGATGCTCCAAACAGTTTTGGGTTAGGCGCTAAAATTGTAATATATAATAACGATGAAATTCAGGTACAGGAAAATTATACAGCAAGAGGGTTTATTTCATCTTGTGATCACCTGGTTCACTTTGGTTTAGGTGATTACGAGTATGTTGACAGTATCAAAATTTATTGGCCAAGAGGAAATATAGATACAAAATACAAGGTAACAACAAATCAAAAGCTGGACGTTCATGAATCTGAATCACAACCAAACAAGTTGATCACAAGTTCAAAATGGAACATCCCGATGATATCGGAAACAGAAAAGATATTTGAGGAGATCACCGATGACATGCCTTTTACATATAATCATAAAGAAAATCAATATGACGATTACGCAGTTGAAATTTTACTACCACATAAATTGTCCCAGAATGGGCCTGGAATTGCAATTGCAGATGTTGATCAGGATGGTTTGGATGATGTGTTCATTGGAGGAGCGGCTGGGCAATCCGGAACCCTTTACCTTCAGAAGGCAAATGGAAAATTTCAACAATCTGCCAATGAACCGTGGAGTGAGGACATTGATTGCGAAGATTTAGGGCTATTGTTTTTCGATGCCAATAATGACGGATTTCCTGATCTATATGTTGTAAGCGGTGGAAATGAATTTCCAGAAGGCTCTGAAAAGTATCAGGATAGATTATATATTAATGATGGAAAAGGCAATTTCTCCAGGCAAGTTAATAATCTACCGCAAATGCGCACCAGTGGTTCATGTGTTGTCAGTTGTGATTATGATAAAGATGGTGATCAGGACTTGTTTGTTGGTGGAAGGCTTGTACCAGGAAGATATCCATACCCGCCTGGAAGTTATCTATTAAATAACAATGAAGGAGTTTTTGCAGATGTAACGGAAAAAAGTGCACCTGAATTAATGCAATCAGGCCTGGTAACATCAGCAATATGGACAGATTATGACAACGATAATGACAAGGATCTGTTGATCGTAGGTGAATGGATGCCCATAACCATCTTTGAGAATAATGATGGCATGCTAACTAATGTTACCAGAAAAGTAAACCTACATCTTACCACTGGTTGGTGGAACAGTATTATAGGAGGAGACTTTGACAATGATGGAGATACGGATTATGTTTTAGGCAACATAGGTACGAATACTAAATATAAGACAACTCAAAGCACCCCTATCAAGGTGTATGCAAATGATTTTGATCAAAACGGAAGTAATGATATCATACTTGCTAAATGTATCGACAGCAAATACTATCCAATCAGGGGAAAAGAATGTATGTCACAGCAATTACCTTACTTATCTCAAAAATACCAATCCTATAACGCGTTTGCGAAAGCTACTGTTGATGAGATCATCGGACAGAATAACCTGGAACGATCACTGATACAGGCAGCAAAAGTATTTGAAAGTTGTTATCTGGAAAATTTAGGGAATAAACGCTTTACATTACATCCGTTGCCTGTAGAGGCGCAGATATTTCCGGTTCATGGGGTGTTAGTATTGGACATTAATATGGATAACAACTTAGATCTTGTATTGGTTGGTAATTCCTATGCTCCTGAAGTTGAAACCGGGCGATCAGATGCAGGTATTGGCTTGGTGTTAACAGGTGATGGCAAAGGCAAATTCAGCCCGGTACCTATTAATAACAGTGGCTTCTTTATACCATATGACGCTAAAGCAATTTCCTTGTTAAGCATTGGGCCGGATCATGATCCGATGTTGATCGTTTCAAATAACAATCACAAAGTACAGTTCTTTAAAATGACCGAGACGAATCATCAAGCATTGGATATTGAGAATAATGAAAGTTATGTATTGATATCCTTGAAAAATAATAAAGTTCGCAAGCAGGAGTTGTACAACGGATCTGGCTATTTATCTCAAAACAGTTCTAAATTGTTTTTTTCATCGGGTGTGGACCTGGGCTGTATTGCTATATATGATAACCTGGAACAATAAAAATGACCTTTCTGGGGTCCTTTTGTCCATAGATACTGTGTGTATTATCATTACAAAATTCTCTTCATATTATAATTAAAACCTCTTTGTCACAATTAATTTTTCAGATTCTTAGTGTGTTATTCAAAAAATTCAATTTCATGCAAATCACAGATTAACAATAATCATTTATATAATATTGTATTTCTATAATATTTAAGAATTTATATGCTTTTATTCTTCACTATTGAATATAATATAATAATATATTGTTTGATCTCAATATATTATTATTGAAATATCATATTTCAGTGACAAGTTTAAATTATGCTTTGAAATTTAATTTTGCATGCCGTAATTGTTTCAATATAAATTTGCGATAATTAAAATGATATTATAATATAAAAATTAAGTAAAAAATGAAAAACGTATTGAAAGTTTTGGCATTAAGCCTGGTAATGATTGTTTCGGTTAGTTTAACGACCGCACAGGGACAAAATACTTTTACAGTTAGTGCAAATAATTTTTTCGGTCAAAAAATTGGAGGATCGGGTACTAATCCTAGCGCAGTTACAATTACAAGTAATCAACCATTTGCATCATCTTCTGCCACTTTAACCATTACAACTATTAATGGAACTCAAATTGTTGCTGTTGATTCTCAAGGCAATGTATATACACTGACAGCTTCACAGACTTTAAGTGATATTGGAGTATTTCCAGGTTGTATTATTCAACTTAGTCCTGTAAATAATGGAAACAACAATGTAGTAATTTCGGGTACAATTACATGTAACTAACAATAAGTTATATTTACTTACTAAAAAATGCCATCTGTTAAAAGATGGCATTTTTTTTATGCTATTGATTGAATTTTTTTATTTATAACTAATTGAAATCCTTAGGTGTAGATTGTATGGCTCTGTTATACAAATGTGTGTATATCGTACATGAACACAACGTAATGGCAGTATACTTTAAAGCTCTACCCCTAACAAACAGCAATATTTATTTCGACATTGAACCAATGTCTTAGAATACAGGCTTTAACAACACAGTGTATTTATGAAGCAAAGTGAAAAAAATCAACAAATATGTATAACAGAGCCATTGTATCTACACCCTATATCATACCAATGCCACAATATTAAAGCGTAGTCAATACTACGCTTAGTGGGGTTACTACTCTTTCTCAAAATAATCCTTATAGTCAATTTCAATATCAACAATACTTGCTCGCACTGGTCTATTTATTCCATCAAATAGTAATGCACCCCATAATGTTTTAAAAGTATCTACATCTAAAAACATGTTCTGGGTATTTTTTATTTTAAATACCATTTTATTTTTCTTTGTTTCTATAACCTTTATTCCTTGGTTTACTAAAAATTCTCTAGATTGAGCAATATACCATAAGTAATCATCTACGATTGTATAAAAATCTTCTTCATTTTTTTTGAACTTTTCTATCTTAAAACTATCAGGATGATATAAAACCACACAAGTTCCTTTAATTATTAAAGTATCTCCACTTTCAGTGACTTCAGTATTTATGGCTACCTGTGTTTTATTTGATACATGAAACTCCGGAGCTGTGTTTTTATGTTTTGCTTCTTTTTCCTGTTTACTAACAGGTATATCTTTAGTATTAATAGTATTATTATTGTTTACCTGGTTACAAGCAATACACATCATTAAGCTTATAATAAGCAAATAGAAATTTATTTTTGCCATCAACGTAAGGTTGTTTTTTGGGGTTGAGGTATCTCTAAATGGTGGCCTGGGTCTTTGGGATATGGAATAAAATGCTTGATAGGTTGATCCTTTCCAGTAACTTTTTTTACTTCTTCTTTAAAGTACCCAGTATTTGTTATTGATTTTGGAGAAATATCTATTACATTATATGTGCTTGGATTAGATGAGTGCGTTGAAACATTGCCAGGTCCAATTTCATTTATTTTATTAGTCATAGCTGCAATACATTCAGCCGAAGTACAATTCCATTCTGGGCTAAATGCTTCAAATATATCAATTACCTCATTCCCTGGTTTTAAATATAAATTTCGCTGTGCTCTAACACCTTGTCCTTCACCTGCTCCTATTAAATTATAATACATTGCTCTTGCCTGTTTCTCAGGCGTTCTATATGCACTAGACACATTTGCACTAAAATTAAATGACTTAAACAGCACATTACTTATTACTTTAGCAGTATGATCTGTCACCCATTCACTTCTAACATTCCTACTCAAACTTATCTTAATATTATCAACAGTATTGTTGTTCTCATTCAAGATTGGTGTCAAAAATCCAGATGAAGTTCTAACAGGATTACCCACTCTTAAATTGCTTTTTGGTGCTAA
>JAESTI010000278.1 GCA_016763665.1 Bacteroidia bacterium
ACGTACCATATATGATACCAATTAAATGTACCAAATTCGGTAATATATACTCTTTTGTTTTCCACTATTTTGTTTCTGACTAACTTTTTCATATTAATTAGATTATCAATAAATTAAAATCCCTATAAAACGTTAGCTTGAGAAATCACTCGCTCTTCCGAAATAGGGGGGATTGCTCATAACGATCTAAATAAACTCATGTGCCGAAGCGATAGCAAGGCATTGAGTTTATTTTATGTTGGCATTTCGTTTATTATATTTTTTAAATAAATCCATTCTTCCATTAAAACTAATGTCAGTGAAAAAAGTAAAATATAAAATACAAGGTCAAATTTACTTCGTAATCTCAGGATGTAGAAAACAATAAGAAATAAAGGGACTGCAATTATATAGGCCATAATAATTTCAAGGAAAAAACTAATAAAAAATGTTGAGAATGAATTAGGTATTATTGATGAAATCATTTTTGCCAAAAACAATACAATTAGAGGTAATCCAATAGCCGCTGCTATTTTTGAGAAATGAGATAAATGAGGAATGTCTTTTTGTTCGGATTTTTTATAGTTCAAAACTAGTTTAGTCAACAGAGCGATTATAAACAAACATATGAGTGCTAAATGAAAATATTTATATCTGATTGTTTCACTTCTTGTGTTGTGTGTTTTTTCAGATAATAGTTTAGAATTATCAAATTTGTCTATTTTAATCAATTCACCCTTCTTAAAATATTTCATAGAAACGATTTCATTTTTACTATTGTAAAAAGTCCAAACAGAATCTTCAATTCCGTTTTTAAAATGCCCGTTTATCAATAATTGATTGTCATTTGATAGTCGTTTGAAATCACCATCTAATCTCGTTTCTTTGAAATTCAGGTAGTCTGTGTGAGAGTCAAGCTTTAAAGTAATAGAAGTCTTTTTACTAACAATTAAAGAGCCTTTGAGTTCATTGTATGAAGATATTTTACTTGGGGAACGGTACTCCTCTTTCAGTTCCCGCAATAGGTAGAGGTCTAATTCTTTTAATATTTGTGCTTTGTGAAATTCATCATCTAGTACGGCTTTTTTGCCAATTCGTATTTCTTTAATTTCAATTATGACTAGGCTATCTAGTTTATGAACTTTATAATCATTCCAATAATTATTATTTTCAAAATTTAGATTTCCAGATTTGAATAATATGTATTGTGGCTGTTCAAATGTTTGAGTAGGCTCGGGTATTGAAGTGGCACAAAACGACACAATAGTTAAAAAAGCTAAGGGAATCGGGCTCAATTTCAATTTAAGAGAGTTTTCTTGATTGTATAAATAGGATATTGGTAGAATTAATAGAGCAATTAAATCTGTTATATCTACAATCCTATGAATAGGGTATAAATTGTAGCTGAAAAAATCAATAAATGACTGTGAGTAAGGACTTTTCCAAATAACAAAAATTAGTGCTGACGAGAAATAGACTATTCGCTTTTTATTTGGAAAAAGTGCAGTCCAAAATGAGGCAAAAATGAATAAGCCACAAAAGTCTGACAACTTACCAGTCAACCAATTGTGATACTCCGTTTTTAAGTAAAAATCATTCAACAAAAGAATTGCTAGACAAACTAGAAAAGGTATGTTGTTAATTGATTTTAGTTTATTTTTCATTCTGTCTAATGAATGCCAACATAGTGATATAGTTACCTTATTACCTTTATTCCCATTATAAAGTTGGATAAAGATACCTGTTTTAGGAGCAATTTTGGAATAAAAAGAGAGGAAGCAAAATTGGGTATGCGCTAGTGAGGTGTGACTTTCGGCAGAATCGAGGAATTTGTTAACTACCGTGCAATATTTCTATATTTAGGAAAGCGAGGTAATGTAAATCCTTACTCAATAAATTCGAACACTTTTTGCACACCGAAATAAAAAAGGCTTCAGAAATTAAGCTGAAACCTTTGATGTGTTTGGCGGACCGGACGAGACTCGAACTCGCGACCTCCTGCGTGACAGGCAGGCATTCTAACCAAGCTGAACTACCGGTCCTTTTTACGGAGCACAAAAGTAAGCTATTTTTGGATTATCCCAAAATCTTCAATTAGTATTTTTGGCCTTTACCAATTTGTAATTGATCATTTCTATTCCATTTACAAGAGTTGAGGCCATTTGATGTTTTAATTGAATATAGTAGTAACCTGATTGTCCTACACTAATTTCGTTGATAGGAATAGTAACTTTTCTCTTGGTGAATTTGTGAAACTCCTTGTCACTTATCTTTATTTCTTTTTCCAATTCTATAATTCCCTGGTCAGGTGTAATAAACTTAAATTTTAAAAAGAGCTTGTCATACAAATAATTCTCACTCAAATAAAAGTAAAACTTCATCTTGTATAGATCTTCGTCATCTTTAGTGAATTTAAAAAGTGGTAATTCTTTTGCTTCCCAAACAGTTCCGGTAAAAACATGCTCGTTATAGTTAGGAGATTGAGTAGGTAACACGTGGTTATGAATTTCAATTTTTCCTTTTAAATTTGAAGTTTCGGTAATGTGTTTATTGTTTAGCGAAACAAGGACTTTTAATTTTTTCCCGGGATTTATTATTAGTTTCTTTACAGTGTCATTATAAGTTCTATTGACTTTAATGTAATCAGTAATAGTATCAAAACCTATAACATAATCAAGTTTCAAGAATAGAGTTGTATCTTTTTTGTTGGTTGTAATGGAGAGTATAACATGGCTTAATATTTTTTCCTCAAGGGTTAGGGCATTATCAATATCGTTTTCACAAACTACAGGTTTTTCGTTTGATAACGATTTGAATCCTTTTGCATTGACATTTTGAAAGGAAATGATGAATATTGCAGTGTATAATATTATTCTTAGCATTGTTCCGATTATAAAAGCAATTACAAAATAAACCTTTTAATTGGTAACAAACCAGTGCTTAATAAATTTTGTTGATATGGAATTATTAGACTTTGAAAAGCCAATTGGTGATTTGCTAAAGCAATTGGAGAAAGCAAATCAAATAGCTGAAAAGGGAAAAAATGATGTCAGTAAAACAGTGGCCGAATTGGAAACAAAGATCAATGAATTGAAAAAGGAAATTTACAGTAACTTAACCGGGTGGCAAAGGGTTCAGTTATCAAGGCATCCTAACCGGCCGTATTCCCTTTATTATATTGAGGAAATGTGTGAAAAGTTCATTGAGTTGCATGGTGACAGAAATTTCAAAGATGACAAAGCCATTATTGGTGGATTTGGAAGCCTTGATGGTCAATCAATTATGTTTATAGGCCATCAAAAGGGTATCAATACCAAAATGAGGCAGTTTAGGAATTTTGGAATGGCAAATCCCGAAGGATATAGAAAAGCTTTGCGGTTAATGAAATTGGCTGAAAAATTTAATAAACCAATTGTTACCCTAATTGACACTCCTGGAGCGTATCCGGGTTTGGAAGCTGAAGAAAGGGGACAGGCTGAGGCGATTGCAAGAAATTTGTATGAGATGGTGCTTTTAAAAGTTCCTGTCCTTTGTATTGTAATTGGAGAAGGAGCATCAGGAGGTGCTCTTGGAATTGGTGTTGGAGATAAAACAATAATGTTAGAAAATACATGGTACTCAGTAATTTCTCCTGAATCATGTTCTTCCATTTTGTGGCGATCATGGGAATACAAAGAAAAGGCGGCGGAAGCTTTAAAGCTTACCGCCCAAGATATGCATGCCAATAAATTGGTTGATGGTATTATAAGCGAACCGCTGGGTGGTGCCCACAGTGATTATGAGGGGATGGCAAAAACTCTAAAGAAGGAGATCAAAAAACAAATCTCAGCACTTCAAAAAATAGATCCTGAGAAAAGAGTGCAAAATAGAATAGAAAAATTCTGTTCTATGGGAGTCTATAATGAAAATTGACGGAAAGTATTTTTAAGAACTAGGGCTTTGCTGAGTGGTTTTAACTTTGCTTTGCTCAACTCTTGGTGTAGGTATAACTTCACCAATTGTATCTTCCTGTATGTTTACACCTTTTTCCTTAAGGATAATAACCAGTGCTTGGGTTTTTGAGTTCCCATTATTATAGTGTCTTTCTTTATAAGATTAGAAGACAAGCGCAAAGAGTAATTTCCGAATATATAAAGTATCTTTTTGTAAGTAAAAGCTCTTTTAGTAAAAAAATCAACCTTGTGTTCACCCGGTTTGATTTTCATCAGGCTAGCTGATTCAATCTCGTTAATATCAATTTTGTATGTATTAACCGGAAACAAATAATAATGCTTAAATACCACGTGGTCGTTTGAGATCTCTATAGTTATTTTTGAACCCAATCGAATATATAAGAATAAAAATGGAATAATTGCATAAAGAATGAAAAATGGAGCAATTCCAAAGTTATCTACAATAGGTACCAAAAAATCATATGACGCTGCCCATACCGCCAGTTTAAAAAGCATTTCCCCCGAAACACTGTATAATCCTGTGGATAATACCATTAATATAAAAAAGTAAGCTAACGAAAACCCGAAATAAATAGGGTTTTTTCGTTTCTTTTGAATTTCTTTAAGAATGGGTTCTATTGGGGTTGTTGTAGCCATAATTAAATATGAAAATCTATATGTAAGATTTTAGTCAAAATTCAATCAAATATACAAATTCTTGCCTCAAAATTAAGTGTTTTCTTTGGGGCTTACTTGTAATTGAGTTGTATGCCATGGACAAATCAATAGGTAAGAAGAATCTCAGTTAAAAGCTATAACGTACAAAATAAAAAAATGTTTGCAACAAATATAAAATTTTGTTAGATAAAATCAAGTAACCTGTTAATAAATGGTAAATTATTGTTTAAAATTCAAATTTCATGTTAAAAACTCTGTGGACAATTTGTTGGGATAAATAACCTTGCATGTAAGGTTTTCGGCAAAAAGTAATGGTACTTTTGTTGCATGGATAACACCTCAGAAGCAAAACAATCACCTTATGTAGGTGATTCACCCCAAAAATCTCTTATATCAACCATTGAAACACTTGGAGGCAAGCTTACACCACAAGCAAATGATCTTGAGGAAGCTGTTTTGGGCGCATTGATGATAGACAAGAATGCAGTAGCTGCAGTTATAGATATTTTAAAACCTCAGAGCTTTTATCATGAACATCATCAGGAAATTTTTAAAGCTATGCAGTCGTTGTTTCATAGATCTGAGCCGATTGATTTATTAACAGTAGCGGAGGCATTAAGAAAAGCTGAAAAATTGGAAGATGTTGGTGGGGCATTTTACATAACTGATTTGACCAACAAAGTTGCCTCAGCCGCTAATGTTGAAACTCATGCCAGAATTATATCGCAGAAATTCCTACAAAGGGAGTTGATTAGAATTTCGACCGAGATCACTGCAATTGCATATGAAGATTCAACCGATGTTTTTGAATTATTAGATGAAGCTGAAAAAAAATTGTTTGAGGTTTCTGAAGGAAATCTTCGTAGAAATACAGAAAACATTACACCACTATTAAGCAGGGCAATTGATCAAATTGAGGCTTTAAAAGACCGCGAAGAAGGATTGACAGGAATACCTTCGGGGTTCACTGAATTGGACAGGGTAACTTCCGGATGGCAAAATTCTGACCTGGTTATTATTGCTGCGAGGCCGGGTATGGGTAAAACGGCTTTTACACTTTCTCTGGCAAGAAATGCAGCGGTTGATCATGGTCAGGCAGTTGCATTCTTTTCTTTGGAAATGTCATCAGTTCAATTAGTTAAGCGATTAATATCATGCGAAACAGAAATTCCTGCTGAAAAATTAAGAAATGGGAGTCTCCAACCATATGAGTGGGAACAATTGCATGCCAAAATAAAAGGATTGGATGATGCTCCAATTTTTATTGATGATACTCCTGCCTTGAATATATTTGAGTTAAGAGCCAAATGCAGGAGACTAAAAGCCCATCATGATATTAAACTAATTGTTATAGATTATCTTCAATTAATGGGTTCAGTTGGTGACAATAGAAACAAAAATCGTGAGCAGGAGATCAGTAACATTTCAAGGTCATTGAAAAGTATAGCAAAAGAACTGGATGTTCCGGTTATCGCACTTTCACAATTAAGCCGTGCCACAGAGACAAGAGGTGGGGACAAACGTCCAATGTTGTCTGATTTAAGGGAATCAGGTGCGATCGAACAAGATGCTGATATGGTAATATTTCTTTACAGACCAGAATATTATGGAATCACTGAAGATGAAAACGGCAATTCATTGAGTGGTGTTGCAGAAGTTATTATTGCCAAACACAGGAATGGAGCTCTTAAAAATGTTTACACAAGATTTATTGATAAATTTCCAAAATTTGTGGATATGGAAGCTGGGGATTTTGATTTTGAAGAGGGGCTTGGCAATGATAACAATGCCCAAACACGAAATGTCATTAGAGGGTCAAAAATGAATAACGGTGGTGCGAGTTCCGATTCCTCTCCTTTTTAAAGTTTGCTAAATTTTTTGGTGTAAATACCACGATTAGTCTTATATCCTTAAGAAATAAATTCCATACATTTTGTGGTGAAAGGACAGGTCTATGATAGAGATGGCTACAAAACAAGGAGGATTTTGAAGCGAGGGCCTGTGAAGCATATCACGTGTTCCGCGCAAAAAACTATAATTGAAACGTAAAACCATCTCGGGACACCTTGATATGTGGCAGCCAAAATCGTACGTAGCTTTTGTGTCATATCTATC
>JAESTI010000279.1 GCA_016763665.1 Bacteroidia bacterium
AATATCAATATCAAAGAATTACGTACAAAAGCAATTGCTATTTCAATAATAACCGTGCCTGCATTGCTTACGGTACTACAGGGTGATGCCGGTTCCGCTTTGGTGTACGGTGCTTTAATATTGGTACTATATCGGTTTGGACTGTCCGGAAATATTCTAATTATTGGGTTGTATTTGGCATTTTTATTTATTTTATCACTTATGATAAGCAAGTTTCTGATCATTGGAATCTTATCTGGATTTGCTGCTCTTTTTGTATATATCATTAGACATAATAAGAAGTATTTTAAGAGAAATGTAATAATTGCACTTGTAAGTGTATTGTTAAGCTCTTGTGTAGTTTATGGTGTTGATTTTGTATTTAATAATGCTTTAAAAGAACATCAGCAAGTACGAATAAACGTACTATTAGGAATTGAAGATGATCCATTAGGCGCAGGCTATAATGTCAATCAATCAAAAATTGCAATAGGTTCAGGGGGATTTTGGGGAAAAGGATTTTTGCAAGGAACTCAAACAAAATATGACTTTGTTCCTGAACAAAGCACTGACTTTATTTTTTGTACAATAGGCGAGGAGCAGGGTTTTTTTGGAAGCGTTATTGTAATTGGATTATTCGTTTTTCTTTTAATGCGGATAATTTACTTGGCTGAAAGGCAGCGATCAAAATTCACTGTTATATATGGATATGGGGTTGCTTCAATTATGTTTTTTCATTTAGTAATAAATATTGGAATGACGATTGGAATCGCACCTGTTATTGGAATCCCATTCCCGTTTTTCAGTTACGGTGGTTCATCCCTATGGACTTTTACGATCTTACTTTTTATTTTAATTAAACTAGATTCCTTTCGGTTACAGGAGTTTCGATAAAAGTACTAGGCAGCAGTAATAAACTTTCGGCTAACTAATGTTATAAAATCGTTAGCTATCTTCTCCTTTTCTTTCCAGTTGTATTTTTCTTGTAGACTTGTTTGTATATAATCTTCAGCTTCCTGAAAATTATTACAGCCATTAAGATGCTCTATGGCTGAATTATATAGCTGGATATCACCTTGAAACAATTCATTAAGATAAGAGAATTTTTTGTTAATATCTATCGCACTACCCAGGTCAGTAATTGGAGTTGATTTGTGTTGTTCTACGATTGATGGCTCGTTATTTTCTTTAGAAATTTTCTCGTTAATAGATTCTGGCTCATCAGAATGAGCTATTTCATCATTTGACACCGGATTGCCAAAAAGGTCGGTCGGAGTTTTTTGATTAGTACTTGTTTCGGGTTGCTCCATTCCCAATTCGTTCATTTCATCCTTTTCATCACCGATTGTGGAGTCAGTATTATCTTCGTCTTCAATTGAAATGGTTTCTTCATTAATTTCCGTAACTGCTTCCATTGGAACTTCTGCAGCTATTTCTGGTTGTTTAGGAGTGACTGTATTATCATTATCAAAGACAGGTTCTTCGTTTATCGTTTCTGATGTATCTTCTTGAGAAACAGTTTCACTATCAATGTTGGTTTCAGTTGAAGTATGTACTTCAGGGGAGCTTTTAGCGACAAAAAATTTTCATATAGATCCTGAGTTTTGGATAATAACAAATCTATGTCGATAGAGGTGAATTGATCATCGGATGATGATTCAATTTTGGTTAACAATTGCCTTAGCTCCTCAAGTTTAGCTGAGATGTTTGATTCTTTGATTGACATTTTTTAAATATAAAGTAGTTTAAGATGGAACCTCCATAACTGCTCCACAGCTGTTGCATGTTCTTGCCTCTTCAGATGCAAAAAACCTATTTATGGTATCTTTAAGTTGGGCAACAATATCGTCAAGCTCAAAATATTCCTCATAAATTTTTTCATTACAATTTTCGCAATACCAATGCAAGCCATCCTTTTCTCCTGGTTTTCTTACTCTTTCAATTACGAGTCCAATTGTGTTCTCTGGCCGTTGAGGAGAATGAGGTATTCTGGCAGGAAGTAAAAAAGTTTCACCTTCCTTTATTTCTATATCAACCGGTTTGCCATCTTCAATTATTTTAATAACTATATCTCCTTCAAATTGGTAAAAAAACTCTTCACCTTCATTAAAATGATAATCTTTTCTTGCATTTGGGCCACCAACGATCATTACAATAAAATCTCCTGCAGTTTCTTTCCAAAGCTGCTGGTTTCCTATTGGTGGTTTAAGCAGATGACGATTTTCATCAATCCACTTTTGTACATTAAACGGTTTGATTACACTCATATTATTTAGCTTTAATAGTTAACTAAACGACATGTGCAAATATAAGAAAATATAAGAGTGAAAATTTGGGTTAGGTTAGTTAGTACTAATTCCAATATAGCAGTCGGGTAGCAAGTCATTAATTCTTTCTATTTCTTCTTCTGGAAGGGGATTGCCTACAAGCCATAATTCTTTTAGGTTGCGTAGCTCTTGAATTTCTTTTGGTAATGAAACAAGGTTGTTATTCGATAGATCAAGCTTATTTAATGATTTTAGTTTCAAAATACTTTCGGGTAATTCGCTTATGTTATTGCTGCTTAAATCTAATTCTCTTAAGTGTTTAAGATCTCCAATAGTGTTCGGCAACTTCAATAAATTATTGCTGCTGATATTAAGATATTGTAGCCTTTCAAGCTTTGTAAATGAATCAGGAAGCGAATCTAATTTATTATTATTAAGTGTAAATGATTGTAAGTTTTTTAGTTTGCTAATATTGTCTGGAAGGGTATAAAATTTATTCCACCCAAATTCAAGAGTAGTAATGTTTTTAAGAGACAGTATTTCTTCAGGAAATTCAACAAACTTGTTTCCATTTAAGCTAATTATTCTTAAATTTTTTAGCTGATTGATCTCATTAGGGAGCTTTGAAATTTTGGTATTGTCAAGATATAGCTCCTGTAAGTCTTTTAGCTTTTTAACCTGAGATGTTAAACGATACAAATCTTGGTTCTTTAGGTCAAGAACTGTCTGATTACTCGGATCTGCAATCAAATCTTCGATGTCAATCGCTGTCTCAACTTCACCAAGATCAAAAAGGTACGGAGCAGCGAAGGTATATAAACTCATACATAGGATCATGATTCCAATAACCTGTACTTTGCCAAGTCTACCCAAGTGATACCACTTTAAGTACAGAAAAGATAAAAGGATACAAACTATTGAATTACCGCCAGCAATAATCATCATAACATGGTAACTATATGCAAAAGGAACATCGTTTCCGGGAAGAATAAAATATACAGATATCATCGAGATGATCAATCCAAGGATGATACCTACAATTGTATATTTTAATATTTCATTTCTGAACATACTCCTATACTCTTGACATCAATATTTTAATACGTAAGAAGTTTGTGTGGGTTACAAGAAATGCCTTATTGACAAATAATTCTTTGCAAAGATACGAAATAAGCTATTGTTAGTCAAGTAATTGGTCATAGGAAAATTTCCACATTTTTATATGACAAACAAATTGATATTTAGTAATATTGCAACCATGAACATAGATATATCAAATAAGACGGCACTAGTTTGTGGTAGTAGCCAGGGAATAGGGAAAGCAATTGCAGTGGAGTTAGCTTTATTAGGAGCGAATGTTATTCTTTTTGCCAGGAATGAATCAGGATTAAAAGAGGTTGTAGAACTGCTGAATACTTCCAAGGGTCAACAACATGAGTACTTGGTTGCAGATTTCAATAATGTTGATAATGTAAAGCAAATGATAGAAGATTTTGTTGCAAAAGGAAATATCATAAATATTTTAGTCAATAATTCAGGAGGCCCTTCGGGAGGTCCAATAACTGAAGCTGGAGAGGAAGAATTTTTAGAGACATTTAAAAGACACTTATTGTGTAATCAGGTTTTGGTTAAGGCTGTTAAAGAAGGGATGATAACATCAGGTTATGGAAGAATAGTCAATATAATTTCAACTTCGGTAAAAGAACCTTTGGCTGGTTTAGGGGTCTCAAATACAATTAGGGGAGCTGTGGCAAGTTGGGCCAAGACTATGGCTGGAGAGCTAGGCCCTCATGGAATTACAGTAAATAACGTGTTACCAGGAGCTACAAATACAGTGCGACTGGAGTCATTGATTGAGATCAAATCAAAAAAAACAGGCCAATCAGTAGATGAAATTAAAGGTGAGTGGTTGAATAAAATACCAATGAACAGATTTGCTGATGCCTCGGAAATTGCAAATGCTGTAGCGTTTTTGGTTTCTCCAGCTGCAGGTTACATTAATGGTATCAATCTTCCGGTTGATGGAGGTCGAACAGGTTGTCTCTAAATAATGGAAAAGATATTAAACTATATTGATGGGCAACTGGTTGAGCCAATTTCCGGTAAATATATTGACAATGTTGAACCTGCTACTGGTGTTGCATATTCACTAATTCCGGATTCCAATGAACAAGATGTTGAAAAGGCGATAATCGCTGCTGAAAATGCTTTTCCTGAATGGTCTAATTCATCTGTTGATACAAGATCCGGCTATCTTAACAAGATTGCAGATCTGATAGAGGAGGAATTAGAACCTTTATCAAATGCAGAATCTCAAGATAATGGAAAGCCGGTATGGTTGGCAAAAAGTGTGGATATACCAAGGGCTTCTACCAATTTTAGATTTTATGCCAACGCCATCACCCAGTTTTCATCTGAATCACATGCAATGGGGACTTCTGCTCTTAATTATACATTGAGAAGACCACTAGGTGTGGTAGGTTGTATTTCACCATGGAATTTACCATTATATCTTTTAAGCTGGAAAATTGCCCCTGCTTTAGCATCAGGAAATTGTGTAGTAGCCAAGCCTTCTGAAGTAACACCAATGACTGCATATTTGTTGGCCAAGATTTGTCAAAAAGCGGAGTTACCCAAAGGGGTATTGAATATTGTACATGGA
>JAESTI010000405.1 GCA_016763665.1 Bacteroidia bacterium
TACAATACCAGTTATCGCAATACATTGACTTTGCATCAACAAGAACGATGATACTAGGTGGCTATAACTTGTTTTATTTAGCTGCAATGATCCTTCTTACCAATAAAAAGCTTTACAGCAGAGGATTTAATTGGTCTATTTGTTTAGGTATTGTAGGTGTGTTTTCATATATACTTTACTATCAAGCTGAAATAATCAATGTTCGTAATGAATATTTAGTGGGATCAGCAGTCGGTCTGACCAGCTACTTGTTTCATTATGTTGTTGTGGCGGCTGTGTTAACCATTTTGGCCTTGGGTTACAAAAATATAAAGCAAAACTATGGCTTAAGATCAGACATAGGTCAAGTTTTCTTATGGTTTACCGGTATAGTACTGGTGTTTGTTGTAAGCCTTGAACTAGACCATTTGGTTTTACTTGCTAATTACTTACCAGGAACATCTATATCGCATATAATTTCTCAGAATCACAAAATTGGCTACCCAATATTATGGGGCCTATGCTCATTTGGGTTTATGTTTTTGGGTATGAAGAAAAACATGAAAGATCTAAGGATCATATCACTGACTTTGTTCTTCCTCACATTATGTAAACTATTTCTGTTTGATATCATGGATATTTCTGAAGGTGGGAAAATTGTTGCATTCATCTCACTCGGAGTACTATTATTGATCGTTTCTTTCATGTATCAGAAATTAAAGAATCTGATACTGGAAGATAACAGGGATATTAATTAGTGTAATCAAATTAGTAGTAATGTGTTGTTTCATAAAAGTAGTACACTGATTAATTAAGATAATTATGATAAATACTGATAACCAATATCTTAACCAATCATAAAAAATCATAAAAATCAGTGTACTATTTCAACACAACAATACTGTGGCATTGCCTAGTTCCGTCACTCAATAATTATGGTCTTAGTCATAGAACCATAGCCTCCCCAAATACCTAATCCACCTTCAATATTTCCTTGAATAATGGTGGGTGATGAAAATGGGCTTCCTGAATTATGTGATTCATGTTCGATTGTTCGCCAAAAATCGAAATGCGCTTGGTCCATAGAGCTAAACTTTACCGTAACCGTATCTCCTAGTTTAAACAAACCACATTCTTCAAAGTCTAATGATAGCTTTGTTGTATCAGCATCTGGATCATCGTTGTAACAACTCTCTACCTCCCCGTTTCTAATAATATCATCATAAGTAAGTCCATTGATGAAACTATCGTCAAAAACAGAAAAAGAATAAGAAAGAAATTCATCTGAGTTAATCCTGGTAAATATCCTTATATAATTTCCAAGTGTATCAGGATCGGAATGCTTTATCCAAATCCTGAAAACATCCTCGTATCCTTCCTTTGTTTCTGCCCATATCGTGTCAAATTGCGGAACCGGATTTGGAACATAAGTTCTTGCAGTCAATGTTGTATCATTAATTGTAACTTTTAAGTCATAATAAGTATCCAATTTGCCAAGCATTGAAAAATTTAAATAGACACCTTTCCGAATTTCAGTTAAAGTTACCGTTGTATCACCATCATAAACAGTTACTTCAGCTCCACTTACCAAAAGTTTGTTAATGTCACTCGTATCCACAGAAGAAAAGTATGGCGCATCTTTAGTGATAAATACATAAGGAAACGCACCATTTTCGATATGTCCTTCTATCACATATTCTTGTTCGCCTTTTGGCAAATCCAGCGTTACCTCTTCCTCACAACCGAAAAGTGTAAAAGTTAGTAGTAATATGATATAAAAGTTTTTGTTGTTCATTTTAAAATTTAAAATTCCATGTTACAGATGGCAAAATGGGAAATATTGAAACTTTATAGCTTTTACAGACAATGTACCTTTGAACAGATCACCCTCATTAGAAAGATACATGAAATAAGGATTCTTCCTGTTGTAAACATTGTAAACTCCAAAATTCCAAGATGACTCATATTTATCAGATTTTTTCTTGTGATATGTAGCTCCGATATCTATACGATGATATGAAGGCATTCTAAATCCATTTCGCTCACCATATTTGGGAACTAATGTTGCTTCTACAAAATATCTTCTTTGCTTCAGCCAGTAAGCATTCCCTGTTGCATAAACAAATGTTGTAGAAAACGACCATTTTTCATTTAATCGATACATACCTACTACACCGATGTCATGTCTCCGATCATATTTTGCAGGAAAAGACTCCCCATCATTCGTTTCATTAAATTGTTTAGTTGTCCAGGCAAGAGTATACCCGGCCCATCCTGTAAATTTCCCTTTTTGCTTTCTTATAAAAAGTTCTATCCCATACGCATATCCTATCCCAAAAATAAAATCATCTTCTGCGCTGCTTGCAAAGTCTGGCACCGCACCATCAGCAAATCCTATTAGATTATTCATGTCTTTATAATACACTTCAATTGAAGATTCAAACACATTGTCTTTAAAATTCCTAAAGTAACCCAATGCATATTGCGAGCCTTTTTCAGGTTTAACAGTTTTAGTACTAGGAACCCAAATATCTGTAGGTAATGTTGATCCTGAAGCAGACGCTAAATGAATAAATTGATTATTTCTGTTGTAAGAAGCTTTTATAGATGACGTATTATTCAGCTCTAACCTCATTGCACTCTTGGCTCTAACCCATGGTAGAATACAACATTGTCCCATCGCCCATAACTTGTCGTATCGATCGGGTTGTTCCTTTCATCCTTTTTAATTTCATCCCAGGGACCAACTTGTTGAAATATGGCATATCTCAATCCAAAATCAATTTTTATTCTATTGGTCAGTTCATACTTGTCGGTAATATAGACCGCTGCATCATTGGCATATTGTTTTTTGATGTCTCCTAAATTAAACTCAACATCACCCGATTTTCCGGAGGCATTATTGGGTGTGAAAATGTGATAGGTATAATTGGCTCCAAACTTAAGTTGATGCTTTATATTTGGAAAATAATCAAAATCAACCTTTGCATTATAATCCCGGATGCCGGAAAACATCTTAAATTCAAATTGATCGAATTGGGCATTTAACTCAAACTCATAATTACTATACAATGCCATTGCATTCATAAAAAGTTTGTCATTAAACAAATGATTCCACCTGAGGGTAGAAGTAACATTCCCCCATGGAATACCAATGGTGAAACCAGTTTGGGGACTTGCGAATAAAAATTTATCCCTACCAAAATAACCGCTTAAATAAATTCGGTCTTTATCAGATAATTTGTAATTGATCTTGGTATTAAAATCATAAAAATGATATCCTGAATTTCTGGCTGCACTTCCTTTTTTAACAAACGGCTTCACCAATACATCAATGTATGTCCTGCGACCAGTTACAATAAATGAGCTTTGCCCCTTTTTAATTGGACCTTGTAAAGTCAACCTGGATGCAATGAGCCCAATTCCTCCTTCAGCTTGAAACTTCTTGTTATTGCCTTCTTTCATGGTCACGTCTACCACAGAGGCAATCCTACCTCCATAATTTGCCGGCATTCCCCCTTTCATCAAAGAAACATTATGTACCGCATCTGCATTAAAAACAGAGAAGAAACCAAAAAGATGAGCAGCATTATAAACAACTGCTTCATCCAACAACAATAAAGTCTGATCAGAACTGCTTCCTCTAACAAAGAGTCCGGCACTTCCTTCACTTGCTGTTTGAACTCCCGGTAATAATTGCAATGTTTTCAAAACATCTACTTCACCCAGCAAGCTGGGAATAGATTTTATTTCTTCTACAGAAAGTTCCACAGTGCCCATCTTGGTAGTTTCAATATTTGCATCGGCACGTTCTCCGGTAATGACAACTTCCTCAGCCATTATTGATGCATCCAGCAAATCAATACTAAGCCGTATATTTTCGGTCAATGAAATCTGATGTTCCTGAGTTTGATAACCCAAATATGAAATAACCAAGGTGTAAGTGCCTTCTTTGAGGGTAATTGAATAAAACCCGTATGTATTCGAAACCGCGCCATGACTAA
>JAESTI010000018.1 GCA_016763665.1 Bacteroidia bacterium
AATTATGGAATTGGTGAATAATTTATTTACGAATAACGAATTAATCGAATGTACTAGTTCATGCAAATGATACTAAATACTTACGAATTACGAATAGTTACTAATATACGAATAGCTTATAGCGAGTAATGTTGGTGTTCTGTTTACCCCTAAATCCCCTAAAGGGGACTTGAATTATATGGTCGAATTCTTAATGGTTGCAGGGTGGAGTTATTCCATTATTACATTTTCAATTCAATTAAATGGTCTTTGCTTTGTCAAAAAATTGTTTTGCTTTTTTCTTATCCCCCAATTGCTGATAACAGAACCCAATATTCATCACCGCTCCCCTATCTTTTGGATCAACTTGCAGAACCCTTGAAAAGAATTTTATTGCTTCCTTATAGTTCTTTTTATAAAAATAGGCAACGCCAATGTTGTTAATAGCACTTAAGTAAGTTGGGTTAATTTGAATTGCTTTCTTAAAGCTAGCAATGGCTTCATCATACTTTTTCATATGATTTAAAGCATTTCCCATATTGTTGTAAAGCATTGGTCCGTTCGGATTTATTGAAATCGCTTTTTTATAAACTTCCACAGCTTTCTCATACTCATCCATGTTGGTTAAAGCATTTCCTTTATTGTTGTAAATATCAACATAACCTGGATCGAGAATCAATGCTTTATCATAATACTGAACAGCTTCTTTATTTCGATTTAACTTCAAATAAACATTACCTAAATTATAATAAGCTTTAACATATTGGGGATTGATTTCAAAAGCCTTCCTGTAGGTTTCCTCGGCCTTGTTCCAATCCTTTAGATTAAAATAAGCGTTCCCCATGTTATAATAGGCTTTGTCATACTTCGGGTCAATGGTAATTACTTTCTGATAATTCTGAATGGCAGTTTGGTTATCACCGCTTTCAACGTATGCAATACCCAGGTTTAACCAAACATCAGAATACGTTGGGTCAATTACCCCAGCTTTAGAAATATATTTTTTAGTATCATCAAAAAATTCTTTTTTCTTACCTGGATCAGATTCCACCTTCCCCATTTCTAATAATTCTTGTCCATAAAATAGGTTGGCCCGAGCACTTTTAGCTGTATTTTCTATATCTGCTGAATAGAGAGTGAAATTATCTTTCCATACCTCATTTCTTGTTACGGTTTTAAAACAATAAAAGACCAATATAATTGCAACTATAGATATTAGAGACTTGTTCTTTTTGATCATTTCTGAGATTGTGAACCCAGATTCCTCCTCTATTTTAAAGAACTTTATCAATAAAAAGATTAGAGCAAAGCTGAATCCTAAAGATGGGATGAATAAAAACCTTTCTGCCATGGTAGATCCTATGAGGATAACAATATTTGAAACCAACGACAGGGGGATAACATATATCCAAATCCCATAGGCGATCTTGTCTTTGTTCCTGAAGCCTTTAAATGCCCATATAGCTAAACCAATATGAATTAAAAAGGATAAAATAGCTTTCCAATTTGTCCACTCAACAATATCAATCATTTTGTACGAATAGTCATAGATCAATGGATGAGGAACAACCAGTAATTTCAAGTAGAGCATTAAAATATAGACAGGTGTAGCAAACCTTTGTGAATAATTCAATGAAGCAGCAATGGTATTATCAATTGGTGCAAGGTTTTGTCCTTCTGCAAAACTATCCAGAAATGATAACCTCATCGCCAAATAAATTAGTGCAATTCCCAAAAAATAGGAGCTGACTATAAGTATTTTCTTTGATGAAAGTTTTGTAAAAAAATAGAGTGTTAATGGGATAATTGCTATGAAAGTAATGGCAGTTTCTTTAGAGATAACAGACAAATAATAAAATATAAGGGCCAAAAATAAATACAGAGCACTTTTACCTTTGCTTTGCTGAATTGTTTTGTTGAATAAGTAATCTAAAATAAACAACATCGCTAATAAGAAAAAGAGCAGGCACATGACTTCGTCCCGACTTTTGATATTGGCAACTACTTCAGTATGTACAGGATGCGCGATATAAACTAAGGTTATTAATAACGGGAGTAAATATTTTTGATTTTTGGCCAAAGGGATTGATCCATTAAACAATTGCAGCAATACTATAAACAACACCAATGCAGTACATGCATACAGTAGAACATTTATGAAATGACTTACGTGGGGGTTATTCCCGATAAACTCATACTCTAATGCAAATGTTATTAAGGAAAGTGGTCGGTAGGTTCCATAATTATCTCCGCGAAATCCATACCAATAAGCTTTTGTGAAAAGTTCGGGAATTCCTTCCAGGCCCATTTGCGTTAGTCTATTATCCAAAATAACAGAGACATCATCGTAGGCATAATCGTGGTAAATTGTGTTAGCATATAGTCCAAATCCGAAAAGAAAAACAAAAATAGCGAGGTAGAAATTCAATTTCAGTGTGGCACTACTTTTTGTAGTAGATGCAACTTCCTCGTGTTGATGTTTTTGTTTTTTGCTATTTTTTTTTCTGTTTGGACATTTAGAGATGCTAATATGCTAATTCATAAGAATGATACCAATAATAAACTAATATACGAATAGCCAATAGCTTATAGAACTAATTACGATTTTCCCAACACGAATCACCGATTAAACGATGTCTTGATTAAATCTAAAAAATCGGAATATACACCCGGACATGCTGCAATAATTTCACCTCCAAAGATATAATTATTACCACCTGAAAAATCAGTAATTTGAATTCCGGCTTGTTTTGCGATCAACACTCCGCCTGCTACGTCCCATGAACTTAATCCATACTCAAAAAATGCTTCAAATTTTCCGCAGGCTACATACTCCAAATCAACAGATGCTGAACCTAGTCTTCGTAATCCTTGTGTATTTTTCATAAGATGAACCAATACATCCAGATAATTTTGCATCCATTCAAAATCCTGGTATGGAAATCCTGTTGCTATTAAGCTCTCTTCCAAACTAATTACTTTAGAAGCGAAAATTTCATTTCCATTCAAGAAAGCAACAGAATCTTTCCACGCATAAAACATTTCCTCTCTTGTAATCTCGTAAACAACTCCAATAATTACTTCCTCACCTTTCATGAGAGCTACACTAACTGCAAAAGCAGGGATCGCATGCACAAAGTTCGTGGTACCATCTAAAGGATCAATAACCCAACTTAGTTCTTTTTTGTTTGTACTGATGGTTTCCTCTTCAGTAATAAAGCCGGCTTCCGGGAGCAATTTGCCAAGATTTTCAACCAATTGCTTTTCAGCAGAAGTATCCACATAAGAAACTAAAGCATTGAAAGATTTAAACTCAACACTACTTCGATCAAAATTCAGGGATTCTTTTCTAATGAAATTTCCTGTTTCTCTGACAATCTCACAAACCTGAGAACAAAGTTTTTCAAGATTCATTAAAAGCCAGTTTAATGTGGATATTTGTTATTTGGTCTACTATTTTCATAAAATACTAAGCACTAAACCCTAAATACTAAAATAATAAATCCAAAACTGTTCACTTTTATAACTCGGTATTTTGAACATTTGATATTTGTATTTTGAAATTGTTTAGGGTTTAGATATTAGAATTTAGGGATTTAAATCCCAAATTGAGTTAACTTATTTACAAATAATTACCCTAGCCTCTTTTTAATTCCATAACGGTTATTTCAGGCAAGATTCCCACTCTGCCCGGGTATCCAATAAATCCAAACCCTCTGTTTACATATAAATATTGCGATTTCTC
>JAESTI010000280.1 GCA_016763665.1 Bacteroidia bacterium
CCTGACAACTTATCTGTAAGTGCAATTAATTCTTCAATAGATTGCATCTTATGTTTCTGCTGTAATCTGTAAATCGTACTCAGCCGGTCATTCAACTCTGCAATTTTTTCTGGTTCATAATTTACGCCTTGCTGTTTTATATCTATCTCTGCACCAATATCTACTAATTCGATACACAGACTATTTAATCGATCATATATTTCTGATAGATCATCACTGTATTTAGACAAGTCGGCTAATTGGTCTTTTAAATGATTCAGCTGAGAAATAATCGAATTTTCATCATTATTTAAAGCATTATGACAGGTTGTTAGCTTTTGCTTGATCTCCTCAGCATTTTCTACCGTTTTTAATTCACTTTCTAATTTCTCTTGCTCATCAACCTGTAGATTAGCAGATGTCAATTCTTCTAACTGAAATTGTATGTAATCCATATCAGCCATAGAGTTGCTTTCCTTTTCAAGCAATTGTTCTAATCTGGCTGTAGTTCCTAAGTACTTTTGATACTTCTCAGTATATTCTTTTACTAATCGAGAATGTCCGACAAAACAATCCAGTACAGAAAGTTGAAAACTTGAGGTTTTCAAGTTCAGGGTTTGATGCTGGGAATGTATATCAACCAAATTTGCCCCCAATTCCTTTAGTTGGTTTAAATTAACAGGTGTATCATTGATAAATGCCCTGGACTTTCCCGATTCATTTATTTCCCTTCTAATAATGGTTAGATCTTCATAATCCAACTCATGCTCACTAAAAAATGGATTTAGCCCAAGTCGCGCAATATTAAAGGTTCCTTCTATTACACATTTCTTCTCTTTGTTTAGTAATACTTTAGTATCAGCTCTTTCGCCTAAAATCAATCCCAACGCACCTAGTAATATAGATTTACCAGCCCCTGTCTCACCGGTAATGATGTTCAGATTATCAGAGAACTTCACCTCCACATGATCAATGATTGCGTAATTTTGAATATCTAAACTAACTAACATTAACAGGCTTCATAAATGAATGGTTTACAAAACTAAAAAATAGTCTTTGAAATTTGTTATCATATAAAATAAAAAGTAACTAATCATTACTTAAAGCGAGCTAAAATATAGAGTACCTAAAGTTATTAATGGTAGATAAAAAAAATTGGAATGAAATTAAAACTCTAGACATTTTAGGTAGTCCAAACTCAAAGCACTAACTTGATGTAGAAGTATAAATTGTATTGATAACGATTTAATAGAGGAAGGCACCATAAGTAATTATTGGATCAATTCCATACCTTCCAACTTGGAAATCATATCCTGTTTAACAAGATTATATGCTTCCTCATGCTCTTTATCAATAGGCTTTGAAGGAGGAAGTTTTACTTTTAAGGCATCAATTTGGTGTCCGTTCTTAAGGAATCTAAAACAAAGGTGTGGACCAGTAGCAAGGCCAGTGCTTCCCACATAACCAATTGTTTGGCCTTGTTTTACTGTTACTCCAGATCTTATTCCGGAAGCAATCTTAGACATATGTAAATATCCTGTCGTATAGGTACTGTTGTGTCGGACCTTCACATAATTTCCGTTGCCCCGTTTGTATTTAGCCTCTAACACCTCCCCATCCCCTACTGACATGATCGGTGTTCCCTTAGGTGCAGCATAATCTGTTCCTAAATGAGGAATATTTCTTTTTAGTATCGGATGAAATCTTCTTGGTGAATATCTACTGGAAATTCTTGAAAACTTTAACGGTGCTTTTAAAAATGCTTTCCGCAAACTATTACCTTTATCATCAAAATAATCATCCTTCTCCCCTTGTTCAAAATGAATGGCGTAGTAATCCTCCTTAAAATGATTAAAATTTGCTCCTAGTATCCTTCCTATTCCTACAAACTCATCGTTCACATATTGTTCTTCAAAAACTACTTTAAAATTATCCCCCTTTTGGATCCTGAAAAAATCTATTTCCCAGGCATAAACTTCTGATAGTTCAAGAGCTAATAAAGGGCTCAAATTATTATCCATCATCGTTTCATATAAAGAAGATGAGATGATACCTTGTGCTTCTCTTTCTTTTATTTCAACTTCCTTTTCAGCTTTGTAAATACTATACGGCTTTGATAATTCAAACACAACATACTGAATAGGATTTTGCTCGTATACAAAGTATTTTCCCCTTTTTACAGAATCTTCCTGGTAATAAATTTTGTAGTTCTTGCCTGCTCTCAAATAACGTACATCATAAACATCTTTAGACTTTCTGGCAATTTGATCAATTGATTCATACGAAACCCCATACTTTAACAATATCTCCGAAAGGCTCTCATTGGGCTTTATTTTAGCTTCTATTTCCTCATAATCATCCACATCAAGGTGATATTCATTTTTAGCCTTTACAACTTCAACAACCTCAATGATCTTTTTAACAGGATTATTATTAGAAGCCTGAGTGCAGCCTAAAAGAACAGTAATTACAAAAAAGAGCAGAAAATTTGAAGAATTCTTTCTTAGAAACGCCATACAACACAAAGCTACAAACTAAAGAATTAAATGCTTCCCTAACTTTTCAACATTGAGATATCTTATTAGTTTTGCAAACATAATTCCCAGAATGCAACTGATTGAGGTAACAAATAGAAAGTTACAAAAAGACTTTATCGAAATCGCCTTAAAGCTTTATAAGGACGATCCAAAATGGATACGGCCAATAGATAAAGACATTGAGGATACATTTAATCCAAAGAAAAACAAGCTTTTCAGAAATGGAGAAGCAATTCGATGGATTTTAAAGAACGACAATGGAGAATTAATAGGGAGAGTTGCTGCCTTTATCAACCACAAAACAGCAAAAACCACCGAGCAACCAACAGGAAGTCTCGGTTTTTTTGAGTGCATTAATGACCATGAAGCTGCGAAAATATTATTAGATAAGTGTATGGAATGGCTGAAAGAACGAGATATGGAAGCAATGGACGGCCCTATTAATTTTGGCGAGCGCGACAGATGGTGGGGTTGTTTGATAGACGGTTTTCATGAACCCAACTACTGCATGAATTATAACCCTCCCTATTATCAACAACTTTTTGAGGATTACGGTTTTCAGCTTTACTTTCAACAATTTACTTACCGTTTTGAAACAGCTACCCCGTTACCTGAAAAATATGCTGAAAAGGCAGAAAGAATAGCAAGAAATCCTAAATATAAATTCAAACATTTAGAGTTAAAGGATTTCGATAAGTACATTGAAGATTTCAGGTATATATACAACAAAGCATGGACAAGCCATCATGGATTTAAACCAATGGCTAAAGAGCAGGCCAAATCTTTAATGTCCAAGCTTAAACCTGTAGTTGATCCCGATATCATGTGGTATTGCTATTATGATGATGAGCCGATAGGCTTCTTTATTATTATGCCTGAATTAAACCAGATATTTAAACATGTTAATGGAAAATTAAACCTATTGGGAAAAATGATCTTTTTGTGGCACAAATGGAGAAGAACTTGCAGAAAAATGTTTGGAGTAGCGTATGGAGTTGTTCCGGAACATCAAAATAAAGGCCTTGAAGGTGCTATTGTACAGGCTGCTGCTAATCACGTGCTACCTAAGAACAAGTACGATGTTTTTGAAATGAATTGGATTGGGGACTTTAATCCAAAAATGATGCACATTGCTGAATCTGTAGGAGCATCTGTCTACAAAACCCACCATACTTATCGTTATCTTTTTGATAGAGAAAAAGAATTCACCA
>JAESTI010000281.1 GCA_016763665.1 Bacteroidia bacterium
AGCAGGACAACCCCGCATAGAAAAGCAATGCTCTCAAACATGGCTTCTTCATTAATTCTTAATAAAAGAATTAATACCACAGTTGCTAAGGCAAAAGCATTAAGGAAATATATTGAACCTTTATTGACCAAAGCTAAAACTGATTCAACTCATTCAAGAAGAACTGTTTTTAGTTACCTGCAAAATAAGGAGTCAATTAATGAGCTTTTCAGGGAAGTTTCTCCAAAAATTGCTGAAAGACCGGGAGGATATACCAGGATTTTAAGAACTGGAAATAGATTAGGTGATAATGCTGAGATGTGTTTTATTGAGTTAGTAGATTATAACGAAAACATGTTAGGTGGCGATGCTCCGGCAAAAACTACAAAGAAAAAGAGAAGAAGAGGAGGAAAAAAATCTTCATCAGGTGAGCAAACTACAAAAACAAAAGAAGCAAAAAAAGAAACTAAGGTAGAAGCTAAAGCTGCAGATGTAGAAGAAGAAAAGGTAGAAGAAGCAGTTGTTGTTGAAGAAACCAAAGATGAAACAACTGAAGCGAAAGCTGAAGAAACAACTAAGGTTGAAGAAGAGGTAAAAGAACCAGAAGCTAAAAAAGAAGAAGAGGTTGTAGAAGAAGTTAAGGAGCCAGAAGAAGAAAAGGAAGCCAAGGAAGCCAAGGTGGAAGAGGTAAAAGAACCAGAAGCCAAAGTTGATACCAAAGCTGAGGATTCAAAAGAAGAAAGCAAGGAAGAGAAACCTGAGCAAAAGAAAGATGACAAAAAAGCAGAAGAAGGAGAGAACAAAGACAACTAATAAATTGTACTTTTTTGTAAAATATAAGGGATAAGGCTATTTAGCTTTATCCCTTTTTTTGTAACATTGCAATAGACAACTTAACTAGTATAGATGAAACATGTTGAACAATCAAATGCTGTATTACTTTTAGAAGATGGAAGTGTTTTCTATGGAAAATCAGCCGGAAAGATAGGAACAACAACAGGTGAAATTTGTTTCAATACCGGAATGACCGGTTATCAGGAGATATTTACGGATCCATCATATTATGGACAGATGATGGTAACAACCAATGCGCATATTGGTAATTACGGAACAAACAGCCAGGAAGTAGAATCCGATTCTGTAAAAATTGCTGGTTTGGTTTGTAGGAATTATACCAATCTTTATTCTCGAAAAATTACAGGAGCGACTTCTATTCAGGAATATTTTTTAAACGAAGAAATTGTATCCATAAGTAATGTTGATACAAGGGCTGTGGTAAGGCATATCAGGGATAAAGGTGCAATGAATGCCATTATTTGTTCTGAGGAAGATTTGGATACAGATAAATTGAAAGAAAAGTTAAAGAAAGTTCCCTCAATGGCCGGACTTGAATTGGCTTCAAAAGTTTCTACTAAAGAACCTTTTCTAATAGGTGATCCAAATTCAAAATACAAAGTTGCTGTAATTGACTTAGGCATAAAAAAGAACATATTAAGATGTTTTAACGAACGTGATTGCTACCTGCAGGTGTTCCCTTATAATACTTCCTATAAGGCAATGAAAAAATGGGGGCCGGATGGGTACTTCTTTTCAAATGGCCCTGGTGATCCATCGGTACTTGCAGATTCAATACAAACTGCAAAAGATGTACTAGCCGCCAATGAACCTTTATTTGGAATTTGTTTAGGGCATCAGGTGTTGGCAGAGGCATTAGGAATTAAAACCTATAAAATGCATCACGGCCATAGAGGTTGTAATCATCCTGTAAAGAACATTATTACAGGCAAGTGTGAAATTACCTCTCAAAATCACGGTTTTGCAGTGGATAAAGATTCCATAGAAAAGTGCAAAGATGTGGAAGTAACACACATCAATTTAAATGATGATAGCGTAGAAGGTTTGAGGATGTTGAATAAAATCGCATTCTCCGTTCAATATCATCCCGAATCATCTCCGGGTCCTCATGATTCAAGATATTTATTTGATGAATTTGTGAACAACATTCAACAGGCTAAAGGAGAGTCAGTTGAGGCAGAGTTAGCGTAATCGTTTGAAATAAGTTAACGAACTAGGATGAAATTCTAAATCCTAATATCTAAACCCTAAGCAGTTTCAAAATTCAAATATTAAAAAATCGTAAATCAAAAATTGTAAATCTACCCCGTTATCTAATTGAAATTTTATATTACCTAAACCCAAGGTCATGTTGAGCGGAGTCGAAACATTGGCCGGAAGATTTCGACTCCGCTCAATCTGACGTTAAATCTTAAATCACATTTATGAGCGTAATTGCTAATATTCATGCCAGACAAATTTTGGATTCAAGAGGAAATCCAACAATTGAAGTAGATGTATTGACATCAAATGGAATTTTGGGAAGAGCTGCTGTTCCTTCGGGAGCTTCTACAGGCAAGCACGAAGCCGTTGAATTACGAGATGGCGATAATGAAAAGTTTCTTGGAAAGGGAGTAATGAATGCCGTGCAGAATGTGAATGAAACAATATTCAACGCGCTAAAAGGGCTAAGTGTATCTGATCAAAAAGCAATAGACAAATTGATGTTGGAATTGGATGGGACTGAGAATAAAGCGAAGCTTGGTGCGAATGCGATTTTAGGAGTGTCATTAGCTGTAGCAAAGGCGGCAGCATTAGAAGCAGGCCAGTCGTTGTACAATTATATTGGTGGAGTTAACGCAAATGTGCTGCCAATTCCTATGATGAACATACTAAATGGCGGTTCTCATGCAGATAATAGCATAGACTTTCAGGAATTTATGATCATGCCGCTTGAAGCTGACAGATTTTCGGATGCCTTAAGAATGGGAGTTGAAGTATTTCATCAACTAAAGGCAGTTCTAAAAAGCAAAGGGTTGTCAACTAATGTGGGGGATGAAGGCGGATTTGCGCCAAATATAACTTCCAATGATGAAGCTATTGAAACGGTATTGCAAGCTGTAGAAAAGGCAGGATATAAACCCGGTGAGGATATTTACATTGCAATGGATGCCGCTGCAACTGAATTTTATTTAGAAGATGAGGCTGTTTATCATTTCCATAAATCAAGTGGAGAAAAACTTACCTCTTTAGAAATGGTAGCTTTCTGGAAAGAATGGACAGATAAATATCCTCTTATTTCAATTGAAGATGGTCTTGCTGAAGATGACTGGAATGGCTGGAAGGAATTGACAAATGAGTTAGGAGAGAGCGTTCAGCTGGTAGGTGATGACTTGTTTGTGACTAATGTTAAGAGGTTAAAAAAAGGAATTGATGAAAATATTGCCAACTCTATTTTGATTAAGGTGAATCAAATTGGTAGTTTAACAGAAACAATAGATGCTGTAACTCTTGCGAATAATAATGCGTATACAGCCGTGATCAGTCACAGATCAGGTGAAACTGAGGATACAACCATTGCTGATTTGGCCGTAGCTTTAAATGCTGGACAGATCAAAACCGGCTCTGCATCTCGATCAGATAGAATTGCAAAGTACAATCAGCTGTTAAGAATTGAAGAAGAATTAGGTGATGCAGCACAATATCCCGGAAGGAATTTTAAGTTCATTAAATCAAATTCTGTTAGTAATAAAATAAAAGTTTAAGTATGCAGCACTTCTTAAAGGTACTATCACATCTGAAAAATAAGTACGTCATAACGATAATAGGGTTATTGATTTGGATGTTGTTTTTTGATAGCAATAATTTTGTTTCTCAATATCATCTAACATCCGATTTGAACCAGCTTGAAAATGATAGAGCTTACTATTTGGAAGAGATCACAAAGATCAAGGCTGATAGCGAAGAGCTAAGAACAAATATGGAGACTCTGGAAAAATTCGCTCGCGAGAAATACTTTATGAAAAAGGATCTTGAGGATATTTATATTGTAGTTAGGGAATAGTTAATAGCCTATAACTTATAAAACGAATACGCGAATTAAAGAATACACCAACCACGAACAACGAAGTAGTTACTTTAACTCTATCAGTTGTTTGCTAAATCTTCCCGTATTTCCAAATTCAGCTTTCAGTATATATATTCCACTCGGATATTCCAGTTTACCTGCACTGAACTCATAATTGTAGTAACCTTTATTCTGTTTTTGACTTACTACAGTATAAATCTTCTTACTTAACAAATTATATATCTCGATCTGAACATCTTGTTTACTGGTTAAAGTATAACTAATGTTGGTGTGATCTTTATAAGGATTAGGATAGATCTTAAAATTATTTTCGTTGTAGTAATGTGAGATCACAACTGTGGTATCTGAAGTTGTATCAGCACGGGGGTTGGCCATATTTGCAGTATTTGACCTGGCAGATCCATATCCTCTAGCCCTTTTTGCAGTTGCTTCACAACCTACAGGATGTAGTATCTCTAGCTGATAATACAAGCTATCGCTAACAGGTGGTTGGTCATCGGTGAAGGTGGTAATATTACCAGGAATAGAATCAAGTATTACGAAGTTGGAATCAGATGTACCTCTCCATATCCTATAAGTGCTAAAAGTGAAACCTTCGTAGTTTTCCCAAATTAAATTGATAACGTCATTAACTCCTAAGTTAACTGTCAAATGCATTGTTTTATGGAAACTACTTAACCCGGATTCATTACCACATGAATCCAATACAGATAGTGTATACCGATAAGATCTTTGTTTAGGATTAGAGGTAGTGTCGAGGAAAATGCTTAGATCGGAGTGGGATACATTTCCAATTAGGTCATAGACATTGCTTTGTGATCCCTCTTTGTAGATATTATATGATTCTACTTTATCCATATTTATTTTTTCCCAAACTATGAGGTTGTCTGCGCTAGAACTGTCTATAGTAACAAAACAAATATTTTCTTGGATTGGTGTTACAGTTATCATGAGACTGTCAGTATTTGAACAACCATCCTCGTTCTTAACAGTTACAACATATACAATATTTGAATCAGGTTTTGCAATTGGATTTGATATCGCATGGTTATCAAGTCCCATTGTTGGGCTCCAGGAATACGATTCCCCTCCTGAAGCAGATAATTGAGCACTATCTCCTCTACAAATAATTTGGTCAATACTAGCAACCGCTAATGGCAGTGATGTAGGAGTACAGTAGCTTGCCTCCCAGCCCGAGGTGTTTACCATTTCATCTGAAAAGAATTGCAAATACATGGCACCCCCACTGGAAGTTAAAGAAGGAGGCAGGTCAGAACCACTATAAGAACCAAGAAGAGGATCATTATCTGAAGTTCCATCATAAACAATGACTCTGTCGAGCTTGTCCTCGGTTTTAAAGTAATTGAAGTTCAAAGTTATTGACGTAGCACCACCAGGTTGAAGCAACCATTTGCAATTGGAATTATTTGCATATTTCCCTGACCCGCTGCCATCACCAAAAGTACCTGATGGTTTCGTAAGGGTTACTAACCCGCTACAGAATCCTAAAAATTCAGCATCGTAAACTGCTTGCCAGCCTTTTGCTGTAATAGTATCATCTGAAATAAACTGAACAAACATCTGGCCCGCTGTGGACTTTAGTTCACTGGGCAGGCTATCACCGGAAAAGGTTCCCAAGATAGTTCCAGTTTCATCTTCTCCATCATAAACTATTACTTTATCATTTAAAGTTTGTGTTTCAAAAGATAAGAATGTCAATGTGATTGATGATGCTCCAGATGGTTGAATTAACCATTCGCAATTGGAATTATTGGCATAGTTACTTGAATCACTTCCGTCACCTATTGTATCATAAGATGCAGTAAAATAATAGAACCCTTCACAGTTTCCTTCATATTTTGATGTGTATTTCGCTTTCCACCCGGCTTGCGTAGAGTCATTGTCGGTTTTGAAATGAATTAGCATTGTTCCCGCTGAAGATGATAGGTTTCCGGGTAAATTTGTTCCACTAAATACTCCAAGTAATGAATCAGAAGTTGTACCTCCATCATAAACAAAAACACTATCTGCATCTGCTTCTGTATCAAATGTCTTGAAGCTAAGATCTATTGAGGCGGCACCTGCGGGTTGTATTAGCCATTTGCAATCTGCATTGTTATTATAATCATATGCTCCGCTACCATCACTGACTATTCCTGTGGATGTTGTAAATGTGTCAGTTCCAGAACAGAATATTGTTAGATTTGAAGTATAACTTATTTCCCAGCCATCGGAAGTATTCTGATCATTGGTAACAAACCTAACCAGCATTTCGCCACCTGAAGACGAGATATCATTTGGTAATCCAGCATCTGTATAAGCTGCTAACAAAGGGGCTGAAGTAGATGCTCCATCATGTACAAATAACGTATCAAATCCATATTCGATATTGAAGAAATCGAAAGTTAAATTGATGGATGTAGCCCCGGAAGGAGCAATTAACCAACTACAATCGGAATTATTTCCATAATCAAATAAGCCACTTCCGTCTTCAAATGTTCCTGAAGTAGCTGTTAAAGTATCTGCCCCACTACAGGCTGGGCCATCAGGAATAATTGTAACTTCAATATCATCTATTGCTAAGATCCATTTATCAGGGCCACTATAAACTTGGAAGGCTATATAATATTGATCTTGATCAGGAACGGTAAATCTCTCTGAACTCAACTGAATAGCGGTACTTGAGATTTCCCCAAGATCGATTATCGTATCTGTAATGGAAATTGTATCCTGTTCGGTCATTAA
>JAESTI010000282.1 GCA_016763665.1 Bacteroidia bacterium
CAATCAACAAAATATATGGAATCAACATCATCCTTATAAATAGTATTGGTTCCATAATCACGCATCCATATGCTATTATAATTCTTTTCGATAAATTCTAAATTGTCACTATCAATTCCATAATTACTTAAATACGTTTTCACCTGATTTGAATCTGAACAGATAATGATCACTGTACATTCTTCTTTGGCATATTTAACTATTTCTTTTAAAGTGCTTTCATAAGCAGTCCAGGTAACAACCAGAGCTTGAATTTCTTCCCACTCAGCCATTGTTCTTATTTTAAAATCTGGTGGAGAAGTTATTCCTGATGAAGCTACAGACCTGGAATATTTGTAAGGGGCAATTTTATCATTTTCTGAAGCATGCTCATAAATTGGGAGATTGACTTGAGCAACTGCGGAAAAATATCCAATTAGGATAGAAAGGCTGAGGTTAAAAATTTTGATCATGATAAAAGTTTAAACTTTAATTATAACTTTATGTACCCATCAACCGTAAATCAATCGAAACTACAATATTGTGGTTCTTTCCGATCTCTGAAAAAAATGATTGGAGCGTGAAGTTAAACTTTATCGATAAGTGGTGCATAAATATATTACATTTTGCTTAATTATCCTTTCTACCACTGTTTCTGCACAGGTTTTTGTGCAGGCAGGAGGAATTGCATGGATGTATAATGGAGTAAATGATGATAGAATTGGAGTCGGATACAGCTTTACGCGCAAAACTCCAATTCTATCAGAACACTACAACATTCTTTTTGGCGGAGATCCGGATTTTGCAGATGTTAAACAACCAATTTTTGGTTTGGTGTTTGATTATTCAATTGGAAGAGTCCTGTGTGGTGGATTCAACATAAATGTATTTAATAAGTTTCCATCTCCAGTAATAGATATTGGTATTCAACCAAGTATTGGAATTGGTTTCCCTTATTTAATTACCATTACTTACGGTTATAACATCTTGGTTGTAAACAAGCTTGACGATGAGAAAAACATCCATTCCTTAAATATTCATGCCAACATCCCGATAAAATATAAAGAAGTCCGGGAACCAAAAAGGCAGCGTTTTCTTTTTGGCACTTATAATATATTCAGGAATCCATAACTCTAATTCGGAAAATTTGTATGCGGATATACGCTACTTTCTAACCCTTATAGGATAAGGAGGTCGTTTGGGTTTTTCCTGTGGATTATTCTCCAATTCTTCTAATGCAATTTCAATTGCTTTTTGTAATTGAGGATCATTTCCTTTAATTACCTCTACCGGCCACTGTTCCACCTCTATATCCGGAGGCACACCAACATTTTCGACTATAAATCCATCTTTTGTCCAAATAGCAAGATTAGGCGCCATAACCGTTCCCCCGTCAATAAACTCAGGGAAACCCAATATGCCTACCAAGCCTCCCCATGTGCGTTTTCCAACCAAAGTTCCTACATTAAATTTCCGGAACATCCATGGTAACATGTCACCACCTGACCCTGCAGTTTCGTCAATGATCATTACTTTGGGTCCTTGGATGGAAGCGGTAGGTGTTTTCACATCTTGTCCATACCTGAAGTTCCAATAAGACTGGTAAGGGCGCATTAATATGTCAATGTAATAGTCTGCCAGTTGTCCCCCTCCATTAAATCGTTCATCAATAATAATGGCTTTTTTATCTGCCTGAGGAAAGAAATATCTCTTGAAGTATTGATGACCTGCTCCAGCGGTGTTAGGCACATAAACATACGCTACCTGCCCATCGGTCGCTTCATGCACCTTTTTCATATTACCCTCCACCCAATCGCGATTACGCAGGGCATATTCGTTTGCTAAAGGAACAACTTTTACGACACGAGAATCGGAATAATTAGCATTTGGACCAATTGTAAGCTCTAAGATCTTTCCCGCAGTATTTTCAAAAAAGCTGTAAAGATTCTTGTCAGCAGTTATATCATTTCCGTTTACCGCAAGCAGATAATCTCCTGCTTTTGCATTAATTCCCGGTTCAGTTAAAGGTGATCTAAGTTTTGGGGTCCAGTTTAGTCCCCCAAATATTTTTTCTAATTGATACCTGTTGTTGTTTATTTTATAATTGACACCAAGAAGTCCACCGTTTACTTTTGGAGGATTATTCAATCGTTCGCCCCCCCATACCCTGTGATGCCCTACAGACAATTCACTGCACATCCATTGTATCAACTTGTTTAAGTCGCTTCTACATGCCAGATCCGGGAGAAATTGAGCGTATTTATCTTTCATAGCTGGCCAGTCTGTTCCATGCATACCGGGATCGTAAAAATAGTCACGGTTAATTCTCCAGGCTTCATCAAAAATGTGAGGCCACTCTGAAAGTGGATCTATTTTCACCCGAAGTCCAGCAATATTTATAATTCCTTTTCCAGCCTTTGGTTTCTTACCTGCACCAGTTATTCCCCATTTTTTGGCTTTACGGTATAACATTTTTTCACCTCCAGCAGCAACAGTATAATAATCCAATTTCATTATTTCACTGTCTTTACGATCTTTCAGGTCGTATCTGTGAAGCATACCTGGACCGGAATTATTATATGCTTTAGAGACGTAAAGTAATTGACCCTTCTTGTTCATACTGAGTTGAGAATAATTTCCTGCCTTTAAGGGGATATCAATTATGCGGTTCTGGATGCCTTCTAAATCTATTTTAACCGGCTCAACTTTTTTTGATTTCTTAACTTTCCCATTTTCATCCTTGTCTTTAGCTTCTACATCCTTATTGCCCTCTTCATCACTTTCTTTGGCAAAAGGAGATACAATATCCTTCCTAAGTGTCACGAGGTAAATTGAACTGGTCATTACCATATCAGCGCTTGATTGAGCAAACCAGTTAACGACCGGCCCAGCATCAGTAGATGCCAGGAAGTAAAGGTACTTTCCATTTGGGTCAAACAAAGGTTGTGAAGCATTGCTCATCCCATCTGTAAGAGAAAAAGACATATCTTGATCCAATGAGTAAAGAAATACTTTCTCAAAGTTAGTACTAGTTATTTTTGTGTACACCAACCACTTAGAGTCAGGCGACCAGTCACCAAATGAATTTCGAAATGCTCCTGGGATATATAGTTCATCAGCATCTATTTTTTTAATTGAACCCGACTTAATATCCAGGATGTACAAGTTTCTTCCATTATCAACATAACATAGTTTTTTACTATTAGGCGACCAATTTATATGGGCGTAAAACCCGTTTCCTGAAAGTTGAAATGATTTGGCATCTCCTTTTCCATCCTGAGACTTTATATGCAGTTTATATTCACCAGAGGCATCGGAGAAATAGGCAATTGACTTACCGTCCGATGACCATGCAGGGTATTTTTCATGTGTCCCGGTGGACAATGTCAGGTTGCGTGGATCACCTTTCTCTGCAGGAACGGTAATTATATCTCCCCTGTAGTCAAATAAAACTCTTGCTCCAGATGGAGATATTCCAGCGCTTCTTATATACTTGCCTCCCTTTACAAACCGCGGCCTTAATTCCAACAGATCTGCAGCTATGCCTACAGTCAACTTCTTTGAGTTTGATGCGCTTACATCAAAAGTATGCAGATAACCTGCCTGTTCAAATATTATATTTCCATTGCCGTTTGAAGCGCCTAGTACTGGAAAGTCATTGAATTGTGTATGTTGGTCAATCTTCTTTGATGATAGATTATAGGAATACAAGTTGAACTCTCCATTCCTATCACTACGGAAATAAACTTGATCACCAATCCACATCGGATCTGTATCATTACATCCACCTTCAGGTTGTGGGATTTTTTCTACTGAATGATCTTCAAATGAAAACAGCCAGATATTGACAGTTGTACCTCCCCTATAGTTTTTCCATTGTTTATACCTGCCGGAAATGGGAGTATATGCCATAGACTTTCCATCTGGCGCATATGTTGCACGCCAGGCATTAGGTATTTCAAGCTGTGTAGGATAACCACCGACAACAGGCACAGTGAACAGTTGGGCATATCTGTTTGTGAATACGGCACGCTGAGAAGCAAATAACACCGCTTTACCATCAGGTGTGAATCCCCTCACAAAATCGCTGGCAGGATGCCATGTTAAACGAGTAGGAACTCCACCTTCAACGGGTACAAGAAAAACATCCGTATTTCCATCATATTGTGCACTAAAAGCAATAAGTGAACCATCGGGTGAAAACATGGGGTTCGATTCAACCCCCTCATCTATTGTCAATCTACGAGGCTGTGAACCATCCAGATTAGCTACCCACAAGTCTTCGGCATAGATAAAGACAATATGATTCGCACTGATTGTAGGCTCGGCAAGCATCCTGGTATCTTTAGGATTAACGCCCAAAAGTTCAGTGTTATATATTGACAAAAAAGCCAATAGTATTACCATCACTCTTTGAAGAGTATTCATAATAAATTCAATTTGATAAATCATAGTGACCGCGGAAGGATTTGAACCCTCAACCCTCAGAGCCGAAATCTGATATTCTATCCAGTTGAACTACGCGGCCAATAAATTACACTAGTTAATTTAAAAAACAGTCAATTAGCTAATGGAGCACAAAATTACAGTTTTTCGGCTTATTATATCCTTATATTTGCGAAAACCTATTAATTATGAAATCTAAAACTCCTGAAGAATCCCTAACTGTAATGAATGAGGCGGTGCTTCCCAATGACACCAACGTACTGGGCAACTTATTTGGAGGGCGACTGCTTCAATGGATGGATATTGCTTCTGCAATTGCTGCGGCAAAGCATTGTAATAGCGTGGTTGTTACCGCATCCGTAGATAATGTTTCATTCCAGAACCCTATTAAATTGGGAGAAGTAGTGAATATCACTGCAAAAGTTACAAGATCTTTCAATACCTCTTTGGAAGTTCATATTGATGTTTGGGGCGAAAATATTCCGAAAGGAACCCGAATTAAAAGCAATGAAGCATACTATACCTTTGTCCGTTTAGATGAAAATGGTAAACCGGCACAAGTTCCGGAACTGGTACCTAAAACTGATATTGAAAAAAAATTATTTGAAAGTGCCCTGCGTAGAAGGCAACTACGGTTAATTTTAGCTGGAAGAATGAAACCCGATGACGCAACAGAGTTGAAGGCCCTTTTTGATTAATATTGCTCTATTGTTTCATTGTTCTATTGCTAAATTGTTACGTAGTAAAATTTAAGTTTTTCAACAATGAAACAATAGAGCAATGAAACAATGTCTACAAGCTATCCGCTATAAACTATCAGCAATCAGCTAACTAATACCTCAATAAAAAATGCTCCCTGACCTGATCCTTTCTAAAAAAAACTAATCCAAACTGAAATAAGTCTATTGTGACTGTTGTTTCTGGATGTCTTTTGATCTCTTCCCAAGCCTCTTCCATTCCTTTAGACCAATGAATATCATCAAAAATGAAAAGTGAATGTTCGTTTGCTTTTAATAAACATTGTTCAAAATAGTTAATGGTAGGTTCTTTAGCATGGTTACCGTCAAAAAAAACAAGATCAATTGTAGCTAATTTAGACACTACTTCTTCTAAGGATTTGTCAAAGTCACCAACTATTAATTCCACATTTTTCAAATCCAGTGATTCAAAATTTTGCTTTGCTATTTCTGCAGTTTGTGGACACCCTTCTAAAGTTAATACTGTATTATCACTATTACCAGAAGCTAAATAAGCTGTGCTGAGCCCCAAGGAAGTTCCTATTTCTATTGTTGTCTTAGGTTTAAAGTGGTTTATCAACCTAAAAAGTAATTTACCATATTTAGGCGATATCGTATATCTTCTGACAATTTCACTTATCGTTCTTTTACTTTTATAATCATTGGAAAGGCCTTTTGTACCAAGATCTTTTACTTCAACCTGAATATTATTCCTAAGTGATTCTTCCCGTAGTTTCTCAATATCTTCAAATATGTAATATTGATTATTATTGGAAATAACTTTGGTCAATAATTCATACACAAAAGGTGAATGGATGGAGTACCTGGATTTTGATCTTAACAAAAAATCAAGATACCGTTTAATTAGTCCCAAAGTCGATAACATGGTACAAAGATAATTTTGAAAACATTAATATAAAGTTTAGCAATTGATATATATTTACATCCCCTTATGAGGACACAGGTAAAAAACCAAATAATAGCACTATTAATAGCAATATGTCTATTTGGTTGTCAACAAAAAAAAGGATATCAAAATATGGAAGATAAATTCACTTTGGTAATTCATGGAGGAGCAGGTACTATTCTTAAAAAGAATATGACTCCTGAAAGAGAACAAGCGTATAAAGAAATACTTCAGGAATCATTATTGATTGGATATGCCATTTTAAAAGATGGTGGATCAAGCATTGATGCCGTTGAAGCAGCGGTAAAAGTAATGGAAGATTCCCCAATATTTAATGCAGGGAAAGGAGCAGTATTTACACATGATGGTAAAAATGAGATGGATGCCTCTATCATGGATGGCAAAACACTCAATGCGGGGGCCGTTTCATCTGTAACTTGTATTAAAAATCCGATACAACTAGCCAGAACAGTAATGGAAAAATCTCCGCATGTAATGTTGACAGGAGATGGAGCTGAACAGTTTGCAAAAGAAAATGGTTTTGAATTTGTAGATTCTTCCTATTTCCACACAGATTTTAGATGGAATCAATTGGAAAAAGTCAGAGAATCGGATTTATCTCAATTGGATCATTCTGAAAATATTGGTGAGGACAATTCCATATATGAAGAAATCCAAAATGAAAAGAAATTTGGAACAGTTGGCGCGGTAGCCCTGGATAAACATGGGAATTTAGCAGCTGCCACATCAACAGGAGGCATGACCAACAAGCGATTTGGCAGAGTTGGTGATTCACCGATCATTGGTTCAGGTACTTATGCAAACAACAACACTTGTGCAGTTTCTTGCACCGGACACGGAGAATATTTCATGAGGGGGGTTGTAGCTTATGATATTTCAGCATTGATGGAATACAATGATAAACCTTTAGAAGCTGCAGCTAATGAAGTGATCATGAAGAAACAAGTTGAATTAGGTGGAGAGGGAGGCATTATTGCTGTTGACAAAGATGGAAATATAGCTTTAACCTTTAATTCTGCCGGAATGTACCGAGGTTTTGTAAAAGCGGATGGAAATACACAGGTGGATATTTACAAGTAAATCTTTTCTATTGTGAGAAAAAAATGATATCTTTGCACCTCTAAATTTTTGATGATCAGATAATTGATAAAGAATGGCAAATCATAAATCATCTATTAAAAGAATAAGATCGAACGGAGCAAAACGTTTGAGAAACAGATACCAGGCAAAAACCTGTAGAAGCGCTATTAAGAAAATAAGAACTTCTACTAGTAAGAAAGAGGCATTGGAATTATTGCCAGGTGTAGTTTCTATGATAGATACATTGGCTAAAAAGCATGTAATTCACAAAAGCAAAGCAGCAAACCAAAAAAGCTCGTTGACCAAATTGGTTAACGCTTTAAAATAAGAATATATACCAAATTTATATAAGGCTTTTCATTTACTTGAAAGGCCTTTTTTTATGCATTATGACGGCTCTATAGTTAAACATAGTGAGTAAACAAAGTTTATAGGTTTATAAGTTTAATGGTTTATGAAATATTCATTTGAAAATTTGGAGGTTTGGCAGAAATCAAGAAAATTGGTAACGTCAATCTACAAAATCACTGAAAAATTTCCAAAAGAGGAAAAGTTTGGTTTGACAAGTCAAATCAGAAGAGCTTCCGTTTCTGTAAGTAGTAATATAGCCGAAGGCAGTACCCGATGGAGCAGAAAAGATAAGGCCAGATTTTATGAAATTGCCTTTGGCAGTCTTATTGAAATTCTAAATCAATTGATTTTGTCTAATGACTTGGAATTTTTGACAACTAATAAACTCAAAGAACTGCGTAACGATATTGATAGTATTGGTAGAATGTTAACTGCTCTTTACCAATCCACAAAAAACCAACTTATAAACCATTAAACTTATAAACCAAAATATCGTAGAACTACATTTTTAACTTTATCCACCTAAATCAACATATATCCATAATGACTGAATATCAAACTAATAATTCTATAAAGCACTGGTCAGAAGAGGACCGGCCAAGAGAAAAACTCATACTTAAAGGCAGTTTAACGCTAAGTGAAGCTGAATTGATAGCTATATTAATTGGAAGTGGAACGAGGAAAGTATCAGCAGTTGATTTAGCAAGAAACATCCTGAAAAGTGTAAACAACGATCTCGCTGAACTGAGCAAATTGGGGATTAAAGAACTTACCAGATTCCATGGTATTGGAGAAGCAAAGGCAATTTCTATTATTTCAGCATTAGAGCTAGGTAAAAGAAG
>JAESTI010000283.1 GCA_016763665.1 Bacteroidia bacterium
TTGCAATATTCCTGGAGGTTTGGATTATTTGACCACTCAAATCTCAAAACGCAAGATGGAGAAGAAATTAAGATCCTTGCCAATGGTGTAATTAACAAAAATGCAGGACCGGATTTTCTCAATTCTAAAATTAAAATTGGTGATACCGTTTGGGCCGGAAAGGTTGAAATACATCATAAAAGCGGTGATTGGCTAAAACATAGCCATGAAAAGGATAGCGCTTATGATAGTGTAATCATGCATGTGGTGTATGAAAACGGAACCGTTATTAAGAGAACTGATGGATCAATAATCCCTTGTCTTGAATTAAAAAATAGAATTTCGACCAATTTTATAGAGAACTATGAAAAACTAATCCAAAATGATTCCTGGATACCTTGTGAATCCCATATTGGCAAAGTTGATGATATAACAATTTCCAACTGGCTTAACCGCTTATTGGTCGAAAGGCTTGAAGACAAAACATCTGTTATTGCTGCCCTATTAAAAGGAAACAAGAATAATCTGGAAGAAACATTTTATCAGCTATTGGCAAATAATTTTGGATTTAAAGTCAATGGACTTCCTTTTGAGCTACTTGCAAAATCACTTCCGCTAACAGTCATAGCAAAGCACAAAAACAATTTAAAACAAATAGAAGCATTGTTTTTTGGAGTAGCAGGATTTCTGGAACAAGATCATTCAGACAAATACCTTTTGGAGCTTAAAGCAGAATTTAATCATCTGAAACTTAAATTTAATTTAAAACCATTAGATGTAAGCATTTGGAAATTCCTAAGACTACGGCCATCCAATTTCCCAACAATCCGTATCGCACAATTTGCAGAGTTGATCCATAAATCTCATCATGTACTCTCATATATATTAGAATGCAAAGACCCGAAAAGCATCACAAAACTATTTGAAACGGAAGCAAGCAATTATTGGAACACGCACTATCATTTCAATAAAGAATCAGCTAAGAGAATAAAAAAACTAGGTGATACTGCCCGAACAAACATAATTATCAATACAGTTGCTCCGTTTCTATTTCATTACGGACAAATAAAGCAACTTGAAAATTATAAAGAATTAGCTATAGGTTTACTAGATTCAGTTCCTCCTGAAAATAATCACATTATAAAGAATTTTGAAAATCTTGGAATTAAAACCAGATCAGGATTTGATTCTCAAGCCCTTATACAGTTAAAGAGTAATTACTGTGCACATAAAAAATGCCTGCAATGTTCTATTGGAAATAAGATACTAAATCAATCCACTAAAAACTGACAACAGAAAACTACCAGCTATCAACGAAATTTTCTAACTTTGTTACATGAACAAATTTAAAAGATGCCTTGAAATCCAAATATTTGGAGTTTGTCATTACCTAGGTGAAAAGTTTGACATATCAACTTCTCGAATCAGGTTATTTTTCATCTATATTACTTTTATCGCCTTCGGCTCACCCCTGATCATTTATTTTGCGCTTGCTTTTTTATTAGATCTTAAGAATTATTTCAAGAGAAAAAGCACCCGAATTTGGGACCTTTAAATTTCAGATTAACAATTTATGATTTTAAATTCACTAAATTTATCTTATAAATTGTAATTCGTAAATCGTAAATAACAATGTATCCGGAAAAGAAATTTCTCGGTGTTTGCTCGTGGCTTTCTATCAGATTTGATGTGGACATAACCCTTGTCAGGTTGATCTTTATTGGAGCTTTTATCCTTGGTTTAGGTTCACCTATACTAATTTACTTCGTTTTATACCTTGTCAAACCCAATACCAGTAATTAGTTGAAAAAAGTTCTGATAACCGGAAGTAATGGCTTTTTAGGTCAGAAATTAGTAAAAATTCTTATTGCTAAAACGGAATTCGACCTCCTTGGAGTTTCAAGGGGAGAAAACAGATTATCATATTTACCCAATTCTAACTATCAGTCTCTTGATATATTAGATTTTGAAAAAGTTAATGAATTAGTATCTAATTATTTACCGGACTACATTATCAATACTGCCGCTTTGACCAATGTTGATCAATGTAAAGAAGAAAAACAAGAATGTTGGGAACTAAATGTTGATGTAGTTGAAAACCTAACAAAAATTTGTGCTGAAATTAATTCCCATTTAATTCACCTATCTACAGATTTTGTTTTTGACGGAGAAAACGGCCCATATAAGGAGGATGACAAACCCAACCCGTTAAGTTACTATGCAAAATCAAAATTAGCTTCAGAGGAAGTTTTGCTCAAAAGTAATATTAACTGGACTATCATAAGAACCATACTTGTTTATGGATTAACAGAAAATAATTCGCGGTCAAATGTTGTAACCTGGGTTAAAGAATCACTTGAACAGGGAAAGGATATCAATGTTGTGACAGATCATATAAGAATGCCTACACTGGTGGAAGATCTCGCTCAGGCTTGTATTTTGGCAATTAAAAATGATGCAAAAGGGATTTATCACATCTCAGGAAAAGACATGTTAAGTGTATATGAAATGGCATTGAAAGTTGCTGATGTTTTTGATTTAAATGCATCTAAAATTTCACCAACAGTTTCTAAACAATTTACTGATGCGGATCCACGTCCACCAAAAACTGGGTTTATTTTGGATAAGGCAAGAAAGGATCTAGGTTATCAACCACATTCATTTGAAGATGGTTTGGAACTTATTAAGAAACAATACGAACTAATAACTCCAAACTCATAACTCAACACTCGATAACCTTTTGTTATTAAACTAATTTTCGCATTTTTGCGCCACCTAATTTATTTAAGCAACATCTAACAAAATGGTAGAATCAACCGAAGCTCGGGGCCAATGGGGCTCAAAACTAGGATTTATAATGGCTGCGGCAGGCTCCGCAGTTGGCTTGGGAAACATTTGGCGCTTCCCTTACTTAACAGGAGAAAATGGCGGAGGGGCCTTTGTTTTGGTCTACCTATTATGCGTTCTTTTAATCGGTATTCCTCTTTTATATAATGAAGTGGCCATAGGTAGACTCACAGGGAAAAACCCTGTCGGTGCTATGAATAAGGAGAAACCAAAATCATTTTGGGTAATTAGTGGAATCCTTACAATCTTTCTTTGCTTTTTTGTTCTTAGCTATTACTCCGTAATTGCCGGCTGGACAATCGGTTATATCTTTTCCTCACTTTCCGGTAAAGCCATGGATTTTGGAGAATTTGCTGCTAATGGTTCCTATACTATAGGATTAATGAGTGTTTTTCTATTAATGACTATAGGAATTATTTTAGGTGGTGTAAAGGGTGGTATTGAAAAGGCATCCAAAATAATGATGCCCATATTGTTATTGCTGATCATTTTATTGATAATAAGAACATTGACTTTAGATGGTGCAATGGCAGGCGTGAAGTATTATTTAATACCTGATCTGTCAAAAATTAACGGCAAAGTTGTTCTTCAAGCATTGGGGCAAGCATTCTTTTCCATGAGCGTAGGTTGGGGATTAATGGTAACGTATGGGTCCTACGTTCCTAAAAATCAAAATTTAGTGAGTTCAGGTGTATGGATCGCTTTTATAGATACTCTTGTTGCCTTACTTGGCGGTTTATTGATATTTCCTGCGGTATTTGCCTTTGGTAAAGACCCCGCAGGAGGAGTGGCATTGGTATTTCAAGTATTACCTGAAGTATTCGAACAAATGCCAATGGGAAGTATTGTCGGTGCCTTGTTCTTCTTGTTATTAATGGTAGCTGCGTTAACTTCATCAATTTCCATGCTTGAAGTTCCTGTTTCTTATTTGATCGATGAAAAAAGATGGAGCAGAAAAAAAGCAGCCTGGATCGTTGGAGGGTTTGCGTTCCTTGTTGGTATACCTTCAGCTTTGTCAAATGGAGGCTCAGAACTTTTCTCAGCCGGTGGCATGTTTGGAGAAAGAAGTTTTTTTGATGTCATGGACCTGGTCTGGGGGACATGGGGAGTAGTAATTGTTTGCCTGATGTTTAGTTTATTTTCTGGCTGGGCGATCAGTACAACCAGATTGGCTGATGAATTAGCTTTAGGCGCAGAAGGATTTAAAAAACCACTCATAGGCAACACCTCCTTTGCAGATATATGGATGTTCTTCATCAAATACATTTGCCCAGTAGTAATTGCAATTATGATCGTATTTCAGGTAACTGAATAGATCATCTTAAAATATGATTTAGAAAAGGTCAGCGATTGTTGGCCTTTTTTTATTTCACCTGCCTCCTCAAATCTTTCAAATATTTCGCATCCACATTAAAACCAAATTCTTGTGATTTTAAAGCATCCGCAAGTGCTTTATTGTATTTTTTCTGTTGAGTAAACATAGTAGACCTACTGTAATATGCCTGTGCATAGGTTGGGTTTAATTCAATGGCTTTGTTGTAATCATTCATGGCTTTATCAGGAGAACCTTTCACTTTGTATACTGCTCCTCTGTTGTGAATAGCCAACGAAAATTTAGGATCGATCTCAATGGCTTTGTGAAAATCCAAAAGAGCCTTTCCATATTTCCTTTGATTGTAATATACTATACCTCGGTTATTAATTGCATACTGATATTTGGGATCAAGTTTTATACATTTATTAAAATGCTTCATTGCCTTATCATATTGAGAGTTCATGTAAACAGAACCCAAATGATTATACGCTAAGGCCATATCAGGGTATTTGGCAGTCACATCCAGCCATAGAGCTTCGCTGTCTTTCCAGACTTTACTCCTGTTCCAATTTACATAGCACAGCATAATTACAAAAGCTAAAATCAGAGGTATTACAATATTCTTAAGTGATTTGGCTTTCGTGGAATGACCTTCTATAATAGAGGACAATTTATATCCTATAATAAAGTAAATCCCTATAAATGGAACATAAGCAAACCTGTCTGCAATAAATGCATGCCCCACAGGAATTAACTGCAGAAATAGGAAAATATTTATTATGAAGAACATTAATCCAAAAACCACATAATTCAATGATAGTTTAAATGATTTCCATAGTAAAAACAAAATTCCCAAAACCAATACCGGAGATGCATAGATCAACATTGGATAGGACCCTTCAATTTCTTTTGGATAAGGGTAAATCGCTGATAGTAAAAATGGAGCAACAATTTTAACCAGATAGACAACCAAAGAATAGCAACCAAAAAGGAACCTTTCGAAAATAGTGTATTGCTCAACATAGACCATCGTACCTGCTGATTTTGCAGCACTTAATGTTATCAATCCTAAAATGATTGATAAGGCAAAAAACGGCAGCTTCTCTAAAATTACTTGTTTGTCAAATTTTCGCTGTTTGAACCAATCAAACAACAATAATACTACCGGAAAAGTTACCGCTTGTGCCTTTGATAGTAGCGACAAAACAAAGAACAAAAACACGAGCCAATATTTTTTTGTAAACGATGACTTTTCATCAATAAAATCCAAATAATATTTGAGTCCTATTAAGTAAAACAAAGTGAAAGGCACATCTTTTCGTTCAGTTACCCAAGCAACCGATTCAACATGCATTGGATGAATTCCAAACAATGCAGAGGTTATCACTGCCACCCAGATCTTGCCACTTAATTTATTTATCAGTAAAAAAACCAACAACACATTGATGCAATGCAACAACACATTATCAAAATGGTACAGCTTGGGAGCATATTCCACAAAATTGTACTCTATGGCATAAGAAAGTACTGTGAAGGGATGATAATTATCGTTGACAAATCCGGTAAAAATATTTTTGATCCCTTCAAAAGAAAGATCACGGACAAAAATATTCCCTAACAACATTTGAGGGTCATCCCAATCAACAAAACCGTGATTCAGTGTAGGAAAATAAACAATAAAGGTCAGTACAACCGGGACAGCAGCGTATATCCAAATATTGGATACTGTACTATTACTTACTTTATTATTATGCGATTTGCCTTTATGTTTCAAGAGAATCTAATCTTATCATCAAAATTATTTATTTTGCAATGAAGTCCAAGATAATACTTTCCTTAGGATGCAATCCAAAAAGAAAAAATCAAAACAATCAGTTCATAAGTCTTCTAATAAAAAACAAGAAAAACCGAGACTTGAACTGACAACTTCTCTTGATGGTTATTTCAAAAAAGCATTTTGGATAATTTTTATTGGTGCCTTATTTCTGCTTCCTTATTTGAGTTTTGATTTTGGTATTACCTGGGATGAAACGCTTCAAAATGAATATGGTAAAGAAATACTAAAGTATTTCGAAACATTTGGAAAAGAAAAGAAGAACCTGCTTCCCGGTGGGTATATTCTTCATAGTGTAGCAATATATAATTACGGTGGGTTATTTGATTTTCTTTCGGCTTTTTCCAATAAATACCTCTCTCCTTTCGGAGAATACGAAACACGACACATCATCAATTCACTGTTCGGGTTATTTACGATATTGTTTACATCATTATTAGCAAAATCATTAGCTGGATGGAGAGCAGGATTGATCTGCTTACTTTTCATGCTTTGTTCACCGAGATTTATAGGTCATAGCATCAATAATCCAAAAGATATTCCATTCGCTGCTGCTTATATATTCTCAATTTATTATTTGATCAAGTTTCTAAAACAACTTCCAAAGCCAGATATTAAAACCATGATTTTTCTAAGTGCTGGAATCGCACTTAGCATAAATATCCGTATTGGAGGATTATTGGTTATAGCCTATATTGTGCTTTTCTCCTCAATCTGGTTCATTCCTGCGTACTTAAAAAATAAATTTCCTCTTAAAACATTAAAAAAACTCACTATCTATCTTTTAGGGATAATTGTTGCTGGATACTTTGCAGGGCTAATATTCTGGCCATATGCACACCAAGCTCCGTTAAGCAATCCTTTCAATGCATTAACTTATTTATCAACAACTGCAGTAGCCGGAGAATGGACCATGCTATTTGAAGGGGAAACCATCTTAACCTCTGATGCCCCATGGTATTACATTTTCAAATGGATGTTAATTTCTATTCCGTTATTTGCTTTACTGGGTGTAAGCTTGTTCTTAATCCAAATAAGAAGCATTCGAAAATATAAGGAATTCAAGTGGTTGTTGATTCTCGCCTTTACATTTCTATTTCCAATACTATACGCTATGTATAAAGGATCTATAGTATATGATGGATGGCGGCATTTTATATTTACATATCCGATATTAATAATATTATCCGCAATTGGAGTAGAAATTATACTTAGAAAATATTCAAATAAAATTCAATATTTTCTTTATTTCATTCTTCTAATACTGCTATTTATTCCCGTTAGATGGAGTATCAAAAATCATCCTCATGAAGGTGTTTATTTTAATGCTTTCGCTGGTGGATTAGAAAATGCCTGGAACCAATATGAAACTGATTATTGGGGCAACAGTTTAAGATTTGCAGGTGAGTGGTTGGGAGATTATTGCAATGAGAAGTATCCGGGTGAACATGTTACAATATTTGCTGATGGGCATCCCGAATCAACCGCTTATTATTTAAAACCTAAATTGGGTGAAAATTCCACAATAGATATTACCGATAAAGTACCCTATGATTTTGCTATACTTTATTGCCGATATAGAGTGAATAATCCAAAATTCACAGATACATGGCCTCCACAAGGAACAATTCATGAAGTAAAAGCAGATAATGCAACTTTATGTGCAATTGTAGAGTATCCACATCAGTTTAGCTCCAAATAGATGGAAAACGCAACAAATTCCGTATTTAGCTTTTTCTGCAAATACAA
>JAESTI010000284.1 GCA_016763665.1 Bacteroidia bacterium
TGATTAAAATAGGCGACATAGAACTTGGAGAATTTCCTTTGCTGTTAGCTCCCATGGAAGATGTGAGTGATCCACCTTTCAGGGCAGTATGTAAAGAGAATGGTGCTGATATGATGTATACAGAATTTATCTCATCTGAGGGATTGATTCGTTATGCAGATAAGAGTGTTAAGAAGTTAGACATTTATGACTATGAAAGGCCTATTGGAATACAGATCTTTGGATCTGATATAGATTCGATGCGGCAGGCTACGGAAATTGCTGACAAAGCAAACCCGGAATTGATTGGTATTAATTATGGTTGCCCGGTGAAGAAAGTTGCATGCAAAGGGGCAGGAGCTGGTATTTTACAAGATATACCGAAAATGGTTTCAATGACCAAAGAAATTGTGAATTCAACAAAACTACCGGTAACTGTTAAAACAAGATTGGGTTGGGATGATAATTCAAAATATGTAACTGAGGTCGCAGAGCGGTTACAGGATGTAGGTATCAAGGCAATTACAATTCATGGCAGAACAAGGGTACAAATGTATAAAGGTGAAGCAGATTGGTCATTGATAGGGGATATCAAGAACAATCCCAGAATTAAAATTCCTGTTTTTGGAAATGGCGATGTTGAATCTCCGGAAAAAGCATTAGAGATGAAAAAGAAATATAATGTTGACGGCATTATGATTGGAAGGGCATCTATTGGATATCCGTGGATATTTAATGAGATCAAACACTTTATGAAAACAGATGAAAAACTTCCTGAACCTACTTTAAAGGATAGATTAGATGTATGCTACAAGCATCTTCAAAAGTCAATTGAGTGGAAAGGGGAGAAGCAAGGAATTTTAGAAATGCGAAGGCATTATACAAATTATTTTAGAAGTTTACCCAACATCAAGTCTTATAGATTAAAATTAGTAACAGCAGCGAGCTTTGAAGATGTCAAAGGAATTCTTAAAGAAATTTTACAAACCTATTCTGTTAACCAAAATGTTACAATTGTAAATTAAATGAACGTACTATATCTGATCATCGGCTTGCTCATTGGATCAGTGGCAACCTGGTTTATTGCAAAATTCAAATTTAAAAGTGAAGCACAGGGCAATACTCCTCAGGATTTTGACAAGATCATAGAATTGAACAGAAGCCTTGCGACAAAAAATGCTGAAGTTGACAATCTTACATCAAAGCTTCAGGATCAAAAAAAAGAAATGGAGGAAATGCATGAGAACCTCAAATCTCAATTTGAAAATTTGGCCAATAAGATATTAGAGGAGAAATCTCAAAAATTCACTACTCAAAACAAAGAAAACTTAAAGCAGATCTTAGAACCTTTAGGAGAGAAGATCAAAGAATTTGAAAAGAAAGTTGAAGACAAATATATCAAAGAAGCTGAGGGAAGGTCAGCTTTGGTTCAGCAGATCAAAACCTTGGCAGATCTTAACAAGCAGATGAGTGAAGATGCCAGCAATTTGACAAAAGCACTTAAAGGAGATTCAAAAGCACAAGGTAATTGGGGTGAACTTAGATTAGAGTTGTTACTGGAAAAAGCAGGACTTATAAAGAATATCCACTACAAAACACAGGAATCTTTCAGGGATGAAGATAAACATTTGAAGAAGCCTGACTTTATCATTAAGCTTCCAGATAATAAACATATCGTGGTTGGTTCAAAGGTTTCATTAGTTGCTTATGAATCTTATTTTAATGTGGAAGATGAAGCTGAAAAGGAGAGAACTCTTAGAGAACATATCAACAGCATTAAGAACCATATTCGTGATCTTAGTTCAAAGAATTACCAAAACTTGTATGAAATTAATACTCCTGATTATGTACTGATGTACATTCCAATTGAGCCGGCATTTACAATAGCAATGCAAGCAGACGAACAATTGTATCTGGAAGCATTCGATAAAAATATAGTATTGGTAACGACATCAACATTATTGGCTACCATGAGTGCTATTTCTTCTATTTGGAAACAGGAAGATCAAAAGAAATATGTACTGGAAATTGCAAGACAGAGTGGAGCTTTGTACGACAAGTTTGTCGGATTTGCCGAGGACTTGATTGATGTGGGTAAGAAAATGAATAATGCTAAAACTTCTTATGATGCTGCAATGAATAAACTTTCAGAAGGAAGTGGGAATTTGGTGAAGCGTACCGAGACTATAAAGAAGCTTGGCGCAAAAGCATCAAAATCGATACCGCAAGGATTACTTGATAGAGCTGAAGTTGAAAACTCAGATCAAGCACCTGTTGATAGATCATTAGATCAGGAATAAACGTTACTTAATGAAGTGGTCACATATTTTAGGATTTGGATTGCTCATTTTATTGATGGGTTGTTTTGGTTCTTCAAAAATTAGTAACCAAAATCTGGCGTTTATTTACAAAAGGGACAATGTCTTTTCTTTGCAGCCTCAACATACCATCCACCATTTTTCAAAAGACAGCACCCGAGTTTATTTAAGTATTAGTTCAGATGACCTTTTGTATAAAAATGAAGAGGTTGGTTTTACAGCCAACTTTAAGATCCTATATAAATTGTACGATTCCTTCGAATCAGAAACAGTTTTGGACAGCTCTTCTTTTACCTTAAAAGATAGATCAGGGTATGACGAGAGTAAAGAGCTATATCATCAGTTTGAAATTAGTTCTGTATCTCAAAATAAATACTTGTTAGAAGTAAGTGTTCATGATTTGAACAATAATCAAAAGAGCAGAAATTTTATTCAAATAGATAGATCTAATTTTACTGGAAGGCAAAACTTTTTAATAAGTTCAGTGCCGAATAACAAGGTATTATTCAAGGATTACGTTACGATCAATGAGAAAATAAAGATCGATTATCCGGATAAAGAAGTCCGTGATTTAAATGTTGACTATTATATTAATGATTTTGAGATAGCAGCTCCTCCATTTTTTAATAATTATAAAAGGCCTTTTGAATATAGGCCCGATAGTACATTTCAAATAAATATTAGATCTCCTTTAACTTTTAAAAAAAAAGGATTGTACTATTTGCGAATGGATACAACGATGCAGCATGGAATTACTATTTATGTGTACAACAAAAGTTTTCCTGATATTAAAACCGTTGAACAACTTATTTATCCTTTGCGATATATTACTACCAAAAAAGAATTTCAAGAAATTGAGAGTTCAGATAAAAGTAAATATTTGGTAGACAAACTTTGGTTGGAAATGGGAGGAAATAAGGACCGAGCAAAAAGTTTAATAAGGCATTATTATGGTAGAGTTAGAAATGCAAACAAGTATTTCACTTCTTTTAAAGAAGGATGGAAAACAGACAGAGGGATTATTTACATAGTTTTTGGTCCACCGCATGCTATATATAAAAACACCTTTTCAGAAACATGGATCTATGGTGAAGAAAACAATATACTTTCAATTACTTTTAATTTTACTAAAGTAAAAAATCCGTTTACCAATAATGATTATGACTTAGAACGTCAAATACTTTATCAGAACAGTTGGTATATGGCTGTTGATAATTGGCGACAGGGGTTTGTTTATAATTCAGATTAGAATTACGTGAATTCAAAAAGCAAAAATGACCAAATGATCTTCGGAATGAAGCCCATAATTGAGGCTATAGATTCCGGGAAGGAGATTGATAAAATTCTTTTGAAAAAGGGGTTGGAAGGAGAGTCTCAAAGGGAATTGAGAGCATTGATAAACTCACATAAAATTCCATTTCAAATTGTTCCATTCCAGAAGTTAGATAATATTACCAGGAAAAACCACCAAGGAGTGGTAGCCTTTATATCCTTGATAACCTATCAGGATATTGAAAATATCATTCCTCAGATCTATGAACGTGGTAAGGATCCGTTGATATTGATCTTAGATAAGATCACTGATGTTAGAAATTTTGGCGCAATTGCACGGACGGCAGTTTGTAGTGGAGTTGATGCCATTTTAATACCTCAACAGCATGCTGCCCAAATTAATGAGGATGCGGTGAAGACATCTGCAGTTGGGTTGTTTAAAATTGCAGTTTGCAGGGAGCCCAATTTAAAAACTACAATTCGCTTTTTAAAAGACAGCGGTTTACAAATTGTTGCTTGTACAGAAAAAGGGGCAGAGGAAATGTATAATGTTGATTTTGTCATGCCTACAGCTATCATTATGGGAGCTGAGGATGTTGGAATTTCAAATGAATACATAAAATTATCTGACCATAAAGTAAAAATTCCTATTTTAGGAGACATAGACTCATTAAATGTTTCTGTTTCGGCAGGTGTTATTTTGTACGAAGCTGTGAGACAGAGATCTGGTAATAGCTTATAGAAAATAGCGGATAGCATATAGAACCAATATACGAATTTACGAATCAACGAATGCCCCTGATAAAGATTATTCAAAATATATTACTATTAGCATTGATTGGGTTTTGCATTTCACTGAAAGCAGGAACTAAATCAGATTATTCAAGTGCTAAAAAAATTCAGAAAACTGTTCGGAAAATTGATATCAACCTTTATGCAGGAGCAACTGAAGTTTCTAACCAACAATACAAGTGGTTTTTGGAAGCCTTAAAGGCTTCAGGTAAAAAGGAGAAACTTAAAAAATGTGGTGTTGATTCTTTGGCCTGGGAAAAATTATCTGAAGATATAACTACCTGTTTCGAATATTTTTACAATTACCACAGCCAGGAATCGTATGATTATTATCCTGTTGTGAATATTAGATATCAAGCTGCTGTGGCATTTTGTGACTGGCTAACCGATGTGTATAATGCTGATGAAGGGAGGCAATTTAAAAAAGTAGAGCTCAGATTACCAACAGAAGAAGAATGGTTAAAAGCTGCTCATGAAAAAGAAGCTCCTTTTGCCTGGGGGGATTCTTCATTACATGATCCTAAAGATGGAGGAGCAAGAGCAAGGCTCCATTTTATTGATAAATCAAATTTATTTTTGCGAAATTTTCCTGCAATTGCCGCACCAGTGGAGAGCTTTATAAAATATGAATATGACCTATACAACATCCATGGAAATGTTTCTGAAATGTTAAGCACTGAAGGCAAGGCAAAAGGTGGAAGCTGGTACGATCCTCCGGAAAAAGCTACCCTAAAGCAGATCCAAATATACACTGGCCCTGATCCAAGAATAGGTTTTAGGTATTTTATGATTGTATTAGAGGAGTAAAATTCTCAAAAGCAGCAGTTTAGAATAAAAGCATACTCAATTGGGAATTCCTGGAGTTGATCAATTGGAATTTCATAAGGATCATTTTTACATTCACTCACTAAGTACAGAATTGCAATGTCATCGGTAGAAAGATCTGTTAATTGATCTATTTGTAATTCAAAAATATCATTTTTATTATCACTTATAGCATATATAAGGCCTCTCTTTTCTAATGGGAAATTAGTTAAGTCTTGTATTGATATTTCATAAATATCATTTTTGTCTTCTATGAAATTTTGTTGAGAAAAAAGAGTATTGTTGCTGTTTACAGAAGTAGCAAAGAATATTACTAGTAAGATCGAAATATTCAAAAGGCTTTTAAATGGTATCATTTTAATATAACGTTAAAGAAATAGTAATCATATTAATTTAATTTAGAAATTGTGCTTCTTCTATATTTGGTTTTTCACTTTGAAAATTCACATGAAATAAAAAATAGGATAGATGGTCATTGATCTGTTCAAATTCGTAAACGAGCTTGTTACCAGATTTTCTTGCCATATCTATAAAACCTAACCCTGCTCCCCCTTTTTCATTTATATTACCAGATAACCTAATCTTTTTATACAGTTTTTTTAGTTCTTGTTTATCCAATGAATTGACTTCGTCTAATTTTGATTTAAGAATATCTATCACATTATTTTCTAAATAATTACCCGTTATCAAGGAATATTTATCACCATCTTCGCGAATCATAAAAATAGCATCATGTTGGTCAGAATTTGGAGGTACGACAGCATATTTAGAGATATTCTGCAGGCATTCCACTATTACATTGATGATCTTATTTTGTAAAAATTCATCTTCACCTCCTATATTTCCGTATTTTTCAATTTTGTGAAAAATTGAATTAACAATTAATTGAGTGAAATGACCCTCATAAATAAAAATCAAATTATGCTCTTTCATAATTTGTTGAATTTTCAATGGGTAATACAGGTTTTTTTGTCGATCTTCTGCCCTTTTTCTATTAAAGGCAAGTTCCATTTGAATCCATAAGTCGCGTTCTGAATAAGGTTTTACTAAATACCCAGATGGAATTGATTGCATTGCTTTTTGTAAAATTGCATCATCTGAGTCCGCAGTAATGAATATTATTGGGATTTGGGATTCTTCCGTAATTACAATAGCAGCTTCAGTTCCGTCAAGGTTTCCTTCTAAATGGATATCCATTAAAATAAGATCTGGTTTTAATTTCCTCGCATAATCAATAGCTTCTTCACCGGACATTACTAATCCGCAAATAAGGCAATCAATTTTTAAAATGCTTTTTTGAATTGCCATTTGCATAGCAGGATCATCTTCTACGATAAGAATCTTATGATTTTCCATTTTTCCCTGGGAATTAAGAAATATTACTTAATTCTTACTTAGGTATACGTAAAATCAATAGGATGGTGATACTTAATTTAAGAAACACGTAATTACATAAGCAATTACATAAGTATCTTGAAAAATTTAATCTTAAAGAAAGGATTATTTATCGAGGAGATTATTGGACTTGGCAATTTTGATTAAATCAGAAGTATTCTTGACCTTGAATTTCTTCATCAAATTGGTCTTGTGAGTTTCTACTGTTCTTCTACTAATAAATAGTACCTCAGCAATTTCTTTGGCTGTTAATCCCTCAAGTAATTTTTGCATAATCTCAGCTTCCCTTTTGGTAATTTGAAATTCCTCCTTAGGTTTTGCCGCGGGTGGATTATCTGTTTGTACAAAATCACTTAGGAGCATTTCTGAAACTTTACTTCCATAGTATTTAATACCTTGCATTAAATTCATGATTGCGGTACTAAATTCATATTCAGAACAACCTTTAATTAAATAGCCATCTGCTTTGTATTTGATGCTTCTCTTGACAAATTCCTTATCACCATGAGCAGACATTATCAATACTTTGATCTGCGGATTTTTCAATTTAATTGTCTTGGTGGCTTTCAATCCATCATCCTCATCCTCCATAGTAATATCCATAACAATTAGATCCGGTTTTAGATTATTTGCAAGGTTAATAATGTCTTTGCCGTTTTCAGCTTCCCCTACAAGTTCAACGTGATCTAGTTGCTCAATAAATCCTTTAAGCCCAAGTCGCATAAATGAATCATCATCTGCTATTACGATCTTTATCTTATTCATGGTGATGGTTTTGACTCTATCAACAATCAAATATAATGAAAAAGTAGTTTACGAAATAAAACAGTAGATAAAGAATCAGAATATGGGTACTGAAGTGTACAGATGTTAATTATTAATTAGAGCCTATCCATATGCAGGAACAAATCAATTCAATTTACGATTTTGCTGTACTATTTTATTCGTAAATCTAAAATCATAAATAGTACATCTGCCCCAATCACTTCAAATTTATCGTTGCAGGTTGTTTGGGCTTTACACCCTTAAATTCCTTTAGATAAAATGGCTCAAAATAAGCGACATCTTCAAATTTACTTTTCTTGAATTTTTCTAATGCTAACTCAACCATTGAACTGGCAGATAATTCGTAACCCTCGATAAATTTTGCGTTGTTGTTATCAGAAATAAGATTTTGGAATTTAGCACATCCATCTCCAAAAAATATAATAGAGTTGTTTTTTAGTTGATCTAGATAAGAGCATTTATCGAGAACCTTTGCTGAAGTGGATTCAATCTGTTTCAATTGATTGTCAAACAATGCTGTAAAAACCTCCATTCTTCTTGCATCTATCATGGGACATAATAAGAATTTAGTTATTTCAGTTTCCTTAATTATGCCATTTGCCATAGATTCCAGAGTGTTGATAGCAATTAATGGTTTATCTAATGAATAGCAAAGTCCCTTGGCTGTTGAAACGCCAATTCGTAATCCTGTATATGATCCAGGGCCTTGGCTAACAACTATGGCATCCAGTTCCTTTGGATTTATTTCATTCTCAATCAATAAATCATTAATAAAAACTGTAATTACATTAGAACAAGACTTCTGTTCATTAGTTTCCTTAATTCCAATGATTTCATTTTCATTAGATAAAGCAATGGAGCAAACTTTTGTAGCCGTTTCTATATGTAATAATAAGGCCATTATTTATTCGTGTAATCGAGTATTAGTTGATTCGTGTATTCGTTTCTATTATCAGTTTGACATTATCTATTAGTATAATCATTGGTAGCATTTGTATTCATTAGTATATTAGCATTATAGCATCATTCGCATCATTTATTTTCCAATGATCTGCGTTACAACTTTTCTGCTTCGAGGCCCTGTATCAAAATCAATAAAAATGATTTGTTGCCAAGTACCCAATATCAATTGCCCATCAGTAAAGGGAACTGTCAATGAACAACCTTGCAAAGTGGCTCTTACATGAGAAGAGCCATTGTCATCTCCCCACATATTATGATGTTCATAATTATGGCCATAAGGGGCAATTTTCTCATAAAACTCCGGAAGGTCAGTTTTAACTAAACCCGGTTCATATTCAATGGTGGTAATTCCTGTAGTTGATCCGATGCCAAATACAGTTACATTTCCTTCTATAAAACCGGTTTCAGACACGTTTTTTTGTACTGCTAGGGTTATGTCTACTATGTCTGTTTTTCCTTTTGTATCAAATGAAATATGGCTGGTTTTAATGTCCATTTTGTTATATTATTAGGAAATAGAGGTAGGATTTTAATATTTATGTACCTCCCATGACAATTTGTCCCAAATTTAAAACTAAGTATTGGAATTTCCCTAAAATATTTGTATATTTGCACTACAAATTAGGGATGTTATGTCCTTTTTCCAATAGTCATTAAAAATTGAATAATACCATGGAAGAAAAAACCAGAATTTTATTTGTCGTTCACGAGATGACACCTTTTTTAGAACTGAGTTCAATAGCAAAATTAACAAGAGAGTTACCACAAGCAATTCAGGAAAAAGGCTTCGAAATCAGGTGCTTTATGCCAAGGTTTGGTAGCATCAATGAAAGAAGAAACAGGTTGCATGAGGTTATCAGGTTGTCAGGAATGAACATTGTGGTTAATGATACAGATAATCCATTAATAATTAAAGTTGCATCTATACCACAAGCCAGGATGCAGGTTTACTTTTTAGATAATGAAGATTACTTCCAAAAGAAACAGGTATTCCACAATTCTAAAAATACCATGTTAAAAAATAACGATGAAAAGGCATTATTTTTCTGTAAGGGAGTAATTGAAACAGTAAAAAAATTAGGCTGGATGCCTGATATAGTTCACTGCCACGATTGGTTTGCAGGATTATTACCAGTGTTAATGAAAACTAAATTTGCAAACGATCCAATTTTTAGTGAAGCAAAAGTTATTTATTCTGCATACGAAAATTCTTTTAATGGTGAATTAAGTGATAAGTATGCTAAGCTTCTTGAAATGGAAGGAATTGATTCAGATGCACTTGAACATTTCAAGAAATCAACTTGCACTAATCTTCAAAAAGCAGCAATTCAATATGCTGATGCAACAATAAAAGGCTCAGAAAAATTAGACTCGGGAGTGGAGAGTTATTTAATGACTCAAGATACCAGAGTCATTGATTATCAGACTGAGGAGACTTATGTTGATACATATTTCGACTTTTACAAAGAATTGTTGGAAGAAAATTTAGTGCTGGCAGAATAACTTTTCAGGGTTTACGTTAGGGGATGTGAACATTTTGTTCCATTCTAAAAAATCAGATCTAACTTCTCGATACGTGCAATCTATCAAAAATATCTTTAAGGTATTTTCTTATGCTCTTATTGTATTTCTATCTTCTTGTGACAAGGAAGATATAGTAGGTAGTGAAGTGCACCCAAGTAGTGTAAATCTCGATCTAAAAATAGATACAACAATAAGGGTTGATGCATTTACTATTAGGGAAGATTCTTTAAGAACAGATGAACTTTCAAGAAATTTAATAGGTTCTTACAATGATCCTGTTTTTGGGCAATCAGTAGCAAGTATTTATACACAGTTCAGATTGACAAGTTCTAACTTGACTTTTGGAGATAATCCTACATTAGATTCTATCGTATTAGTTTTAGATTATTCTGGCTTTTATGGGGATGCTTCTGCTGCAATGAACATTGAAGTGTATGAAGTAACAGAAGATTTTTACAAGGATAGTACCTATTATAGCAATAAAAAATTGAGCTATGATGTAACCGAAGACGGTAAAAAAACGTTTATACCTAACCAATTGGATGAGGAAAAAGTTGATGGTAATAATACCGAAAAGCATTTGCGCATAAGGTTGAATAATTCACTTGGTCAAAAATTATTAGATGAGTTGGGAAGCAATAATTTAGCTGATAATGAAGCATTTTCGGAGTTTTTCAAAGGATTGCATATAATATCAA
>JAESTI010000285.1 GCA_016763665.1 Bacteroidia bacterium
GTGAAATAGTATACAGAAACTACCTCGCCCCTGATAGTGTTGCTTACCGAGTTGAGAATGCAAACCATTCAGACCTTCCCACAATTATGGGTTTTGATGAATATAATGCAGCGATATTGGATTTCCTTACAAATTATTGACCCCTGTCGACATAGCGTGAAAAATACAACCCGATTCTTATCAAGTTTTACTGTATTTCTCTTATCCTGGTTCCTCATTGCTACAACCGGAGTTTGTCAAACGTACAATTTTACTTCTTACAGTATTGATGCGGGCCTCCCCCAATCTCAGGTAACCAGCTTGTGTCAGGATAAATACGGATACTTATGGATGGGGACATTGGGTGGCGGAGTGTGCAAGTTTAACGGAAAGAACTTCAAAGTCTTCTCAACAAAAAATGGCCTAAAAAGCAATTCTATTCGTGATATTTACGAAGACAAGTCGGGGAATATCTGGGTTGGGACAGAAGGCGGGGGCCTTAGTATGTTTTCTGAGGATACCATTATTACTTATACTATTGAAAATGGTCTGAGTCATAATACCGTTTTTTCAATCACTGAAGATTACAATGGTGCAATATGGGTTACCACTTATGGTGGTGGTATTACAAAGATTCAATTTACAAAAGAAAAAGCTCAACCAACTTTTACCTATTTTAAAGAAGAAGATGGTTTATTAGATAATCGCGTAAATATTGTCCATCAAGCAAAAGACGGAACAATATGGATCGGTACAAGAAGAGGTTTAAATATTTATGACCCATCTGCCGAACAGACAGGTGGCACTACTTTTAAATCTTATACACGTGAGGATGGCCTTACTTTCAATTCAATTTTATTTATTCATGAAGAAGATGATGGTTCAATTTATTTGGGTACTTCAGGGGGAGGTGTAAATATTTTTAAAGATGGGAAATTTACAGCAATAACAGAAGAAGATGGGCTTTCCGGTAATTTCATATTTTCCATTTTAAAAGATAGGCGGGATAGATTTTGGTTTGGCACATATGGGGGAGGCATTTCAATGCTTGATGATGGCAAGATCACCCATATTACTTCGAAGAATGGTTTATGCAATGATTTTGTAAATAGTATTATTCAGGACCGCGAAGGAAACATATGGATTGGTACTAATAACGGAGTAAGTAAGTTTTCTGGAAACCGATTTCTAACCTATTCTTCCAACGATAATCTTGCAAGCAATAATATTTTTTCAATTACTGAAGATGATAATAAGAACATTTGGGTTGGAACCAAAGGAGGGGGAATCAGTAAATTTGATGGTGATCAATTCATTACTTATACTTCAAAAAATGGATTATGTCATGACATGGTCTATTCAATACTAAAAGACAAAAATAACAACATGTGGGTTGGAAGTTTTGGCGGTGGAGTATGCTATTTCAGTGATACCGATGAAATTAGGTTTAATCAGCTCCTAGTTCCAAATGAAGCAAAAACGCAAAACCACAAATTCGTATTGTGCATGTATGAAGATAGCAATGGAAACTTATGGTATGGCACTAATAATGGAGGTATCGTAAAATACAATCTTAGCAAGTCAGGCAAAGATGCCTTTTCATTTTATACAACAGATGATGGGTTGAATAGCAACATTGTAATCTCCATGCATGAGGACAAGAAAGGAAATATATGGATAGGAACTTATTCCGGGATCTCCAAATATATTCCTTCAGAAAATAAATTTATCAATTATACTACAGATGATGGTTTAACACATAATATAATAATTTCAATTATTGAAGATAAAAATGAAAACCTATGGTTTGGTACCTATGGTGGTGGAATATGTAAACTTGATGTAGAGTCAATAGAAAGTGATCAGTTAAACTGGACAAATTATTCACACAAAGATGGTTTAAGCTCAGATAACATTATTTTAATGGTGTTTGATGAACTCGGAAACCTATGGGTAGGAACTAATCAAGGCATAGAGCGATTATCATTTGATGGTAATAAACTTAGAGCCGTAAAGCATTACGGAAAATCCGATGGGTTTTCAGGAATAGAAACTAACCAAAATGCAGTATATAGGGATTCGGAAGATAACCTTTGGTTTGGTACTGTTGATGGTTTGATCAAATACAATCCAGCTGAGGACATACCAAATATCAACGAACCGATTACAAGGATTACCAACCTTAGGATATTTTTGAAAGATGCAAAAATGCCAACTGGTCTTGTGTTGCCTTATGATCAAAATCATTTAACATTTGATTACATAGGCTTGTGTCTAACTGCTCCTGAGAACGTACTATACCAATATAGAATGGAAGGTTTTGATAAAGAATGGATGCCTTTCACTAAAGAAAATTATGTAACCTATACTAATCTTCCTTCGGGTGAATATACTTTCAATGTTAAGGCGTGTAATAATGATGGTGTTTGGAACACTCATGCTACACAATATAGCTTTAACATTACACCCCCATTTTGGCAAACATGGTGGTTTTATGCCCTATGTTTAACAACATTAGTAATAAGTATTTCAACTTTTATAAAGGTACGAACCAAGAAGTTGGAAGAAGCTAAAAAGATACTTGAAGAAAAAGTTGCAGAACGCACTAAGGAAGTAGTTGCACAAAAGGAGGAAATTGAGAAAAAGAACACTAGTCTTGAAGATGCGAACCAGGAGATTGCAAAGCAAAAAGACATTGTAGATCTTAAGAACAAAGACATTACTGATAGTATAAAGTATGCCGAACAAATACAGGAAGCTATATTACCAAATAGAGACCTGCTACATAATCCCTCCTTTTCATCATTTATTTATTATAAACCAAAGGATATTGTAAGTGGAGATTTTTATTGGTTCAGTCAAAAGAATAACATACTTGTAGTTGCGGCAGTTGATTGTACTGGTCATGGAGTACCGGGAGCATTCATGTCTGTAGTAGGAAATACCTTACTGAACCAGATAGTTAATGAAAACAAAATTACCAAACCTTCAGAGATTTTGGACAATCTTCATTTTGGTGTGAGAACTGCATTACGGCAGGATGAAGAGGGTTCAGGTTCTAGAGATGGGATGGATATAGCCCTATGTACCATCACTTTCGAAAATAATCTTGATCAAGTAAAAAATAAAGTGGTTTCTCTGCAATATGCAGGAGCAAACAGGCCTCTCTTTCATGTATCAGGAGATGAATTGAACATAATCAAAGGAACCAAATTTGCGATTGGTGGTTTGCAGATGGATGAAAAACATGATTATGTAAATAATGACGTCCAGGTTAAATCCGGTGACTCGATTTTTTTAACTTCGGATGGTTATATAGATCAGTTTGGAGGACCTTATGGTAAAAAATTTATGACAAGACGGTTTAAGGATTTTTTATTCGATAATCGGGAAATACCTCTAGATAAACAATTCTCTATATTCGATAAAAATTTCTCCGAATGGAAGGGTGACATAGAACAACTTGATGATGTTTTAATAATTGGTATGAAATTTTAATGCTGGATGCTGGATGTTGAATATTAGTTACTGTTATAAAACCATCCAGTATATAGAATCAAGTATCTCTCTTGTACTTTATATGAAATTTGCATCGCTAAAAACTACCGCATCGTAACTTATTTTACTTTATAAGGTTTTTACCAATATCTTTTGTATTTTTAATTGTCAATAGAAAATAATTCTAATTCTTTGTTTTATTGTTAATTTTTTATTTATTTAGATTGTTATATCAATAGGAGTTTTAATACACCAGATAAGTTTAGCTAAGATAGAAATTGCCAAAACAACTAACTTTTGAACTTGTACATGGAAGATAAAAAAACCCTGGATCTATATTATTATTATACGAGCATGCAGGAAAACAATATTATCCTATCATTTAAAGGTAATATTACTGCAGACTTACTCACGTCTATTCTTGAAATAACCGAGAATAAGTCAGAAAGTATTCAGGAAGAACCAAGAGTCAGAAGAAAGGTATTCAATATACTGGTTGAGTGCCTTCAAAACGTATATCATCATATGGATGAAATGGAGGAGGACGAGGACGATAATCTGGTGAACTCAAAAAGTTCAGTAATATTTATGCTGGGTCAAGATGACGACAGTTTCTTTATCACAACCGGTAACCATATTTTAAATGATAAAGTTACAATGCTAACCGAAAAGATTGAAAAGATCAACAAGTTGACGGATGAAGAGTTGAAAGCTTTTTATAAGGAAGTTTTAACAAAAAGCGAGGGTCTTTCTGCAAAAGGTGGTGCAGGATTAGGACTCATCGATATGGCAAGAAAATCAGGTGAAAAACTCGTATACGAGTTTCAGGATGTAGACGATAAATATTCATTTTTTAGCATGTATATAAAGATATCAAGATAAATTCGAAATAAAATATTTTCATCATGGAAGTAGTAAACATAGAAGCAACATTAAAGTCCCCAAAAGTCTTATTAGACAAAGACAACGGTAATTTTGAGATCAATGGCAGATCCATTCCGGAAAACACATCGGAGTTCTATGCTCCTATTATGGATTGGTTGAAGGAATATGGTCAAAGCCCAAATCCACAAACAGACTTTCAATTTAAGCTTGAATATTTTAACACCAGTTCTTCAAAATGTATTTTGGATATCTGCAGGATCATTGAAGAAATGAAACAAGGAGGAAATGATGTTAAAATTTCATGGGTGTACGAGGAGTACGATGAAGATATGCTTGAAGCAGGCGAAGATTATGAAGCAATGGTTGATGTACCATTTGACATTGTGATGGTTAAATCTGAAGATGAAGATCTATATAAATAGTAAATGGCCCCTGAAAAGACTGAGAAGAAAAAGGATGATATATTTGGCAATGAGCGAATAGTACTTGATAAAGCCACTGCTTTATTAGAAAATAATGCTCTTACAACAGAAAATTTCTTAGTCGAATTCCAAGGCCTCACCAAACAATACTCCGAACTTCTAGGACAAACTAAATTAGTAACTTCAGTTAGCGATAGACTTCAAGGCAAGCTAAATCGCGCTTATGATAAAATTCATAAGGTCAACTCCGATCTTGAATCAAGAAACATTGAGCTTCAGGAAACTATTGATGAATTAACTAAGGCTCGCGCAAGTAAAAAAGCTGCCACTTTCGTAATTATTGTTGCTGTAGGACTGTTTTTTATCTCTGAAGGCATCCTCGAGCCAATTATTGAAGACCACACTGAAAATCCATACTTGGGATTTGGTTTAAAAGGTGGGATTGCCCTACTCATTAAACCTATTGAAACAATAATTGAAAAACACTTACTAAAGCAAGCCCTCAAAAAGAAAAGAGAAGGTGGTGCACCGGAAAAACCCAAGCCAACTCAAGCACCAGTGGGGTAAATTTGGTAGCAATTTCACTTCAATTTTAGTTTAAATCTAAAAGGGTTCAACCTTTTAGTAACACAGGTGATGCAACATTAGCTATAAATCCTAATTAAGTTAAAAAATGACAAATCAAAAGTGGAGATCAGTCACCACTATAAAAAAACTGGCAATACCTAAAGGCCAAACTAGTAGTACAAAAATTAAAATCAAAAAAACATGAAACTCTTTTTTACATTCGCTTTTATAACAGTAGTATTTACTACCGCAAATGCAACAGTTCATACTGTGACTTGTCAGAATAGCCCATCCCATTTTTTACCTGATACGGTGAATGCTGTGTTAGGAGACACTATTCATTGGACCTGGGTGGCAGGAACCCATGAAGTAGGTCCAATAAATGCTTCTGATATACCAAGCGGTGCAGCCACATGGAGTGCACCCATTGATGTTAGCAATACTTCTTTTGATTATGTGGTTACTGTAGCTGGCAATTATCATTATGTCTGCCATCCTGCTACTCCTCACGGAGAAAACGCATACATTGTAGTTACAGGTGCTGCCACCGGAATGCAACAATACAAAGACTTGAACAATTTTTTCTTTGTGTATCCAAACCCTTCAAACGGAAAGTTTCAATTTGTAATTGACAATTCACATATCA
>JAESTI010000286.1 GCA_016763665.1 Bacteroidia bacterium
ACACTAATTTCTTAAGGAATATCGAACGTACTAGCAGTTATTTTACATCAATACCTTTTGAAAAAGTATTAAGAGAATTTCTCATTTCTTCTACTATTTGATTTTCAAAAAGTCGTACCATTGTTCTTTTCCTCAAAATTTTGAATTTAAGAGATCCTTAGATATTAAGAATTCCTATTTACCTCATCCGGGAAAACCTTATTCAATACTTCCTTTAGCTGAGAATCTTTAAAAGGTTTATACATGACATCCACATAATTCGTTTTACTTATTTCCTTTTCTGTTGCTTTATCTGAATATGCAGTTAAATAAATAATCGGTATTTCCGGGTACTTTTCATTGATCAAACTTGTCGTTTGTATACCGGTTTGGTCACCAGCTAATGTATATCCATGGTTATTAAGTCAGGTTTAGGGTCCATTTCGGAAAGCTTATCAATTACCTCTTCCCCATACCTGATTGTAGCCAATACATTATAACCAAAGTTGGCGAAAGTCTGCTCAAGCACCATCGAAATGAAAATTTCATCCTCAATTATTAATACATTTTTCTGCATAATAAATTATTTGCATTCTTACAATAACGTTCAATTTCTATCTCCCAATTTTCTAATACATAATCGCAAAAAAAACTTGCCTGGACATAGCTCAAGCAAGAATCGCGCTTTCATTTAGAGTTTAGGAATCTTTTGGATCATGCATGTCATATATCTGTACGTTACTGAAATGTAAATAGTTACAGCCTATTTCTAGAAATAAAAAAGTTCAAAGCTTAGTGAACACTATATGACTACGTTCGAAACCTGATCATATACACCAAACTCTGAAATCATTGAAGAATTTACAGTGGCATACTGGGTTATGATACTATATCGGCATGCGTTTTTTGTTCTTATCTTTTTCAACCTTAACCAATATTCACAAGTGCTCCTGCTTTACTTTATTTAAAACAGATTATTTCAAGTTCATTATATTTAGATTGGTTCATCATCAGGCATTTATCAGCAATTTCTAATGTTTTTTCTATAATAATAAGCACCGTATCAGGATTAGATAGGATAAGTTCCTCCCATTGAAAATAGTATATTGATTCGGATGGTATCATATGTAGCACTTTGGTAAGCGGTTTTGAAGGAGTCAATTAATCCGGCTCCCCCCATTGAGGAGAGGGATTCATTGATTATTATTGTGTCCTCCTTCACTTTTGCTTCGGCAGACAAGCCTGTTTTGGACAAGGTGAGGGAATTAAAATAACCAGTAATGTAAACAAATTAAGAGGCCATCTGAGCTGCATAAATTTGAATTATTTTTGATCGTTGTTAAAATTAAGTTCCCATTGCCTGCTAAAAGATTCTGCCTTTCCCTGTAAAGCGTCCAGTAAGACCTCCATGGAAATTATTACAAAGCCAGTTTCCATTAAAATTTCAGGATTGACTTCCACATCTGAATTCTCAAACCCTATTACAATGGAATTGATAGACTTTTGATAATAAAACATTGCTTCTGCATGATCCCTTTTTCTTACAGATATATACGCAAAGCTTAGATATACCGTAGCAACTAAAGGATGATAATCACCAAAGGCTTTAACATAAGTACTTAATGCCAGTTGCTGATATTCTGTTGCTTGTTGAAACTTATTATCATTTGTAAAAAGTGTACCAATATTGGTGTATGTAGACGCTACTTCAGGGTGGTCCCTTCCAAGTGCTTCAATGTAAATATGAAGTGCTGTTTCATATAACTCATATGCTTTTTTATAATGAAACAATTTGTTATAAGCAGTGCCCAGGTTATTATAGCTCATAGCCACATATCTATGTTGGGGTCCTAATTTGTCCAAACGTATCTGAAGCGATCTTTGATAATAGTCTCTTGCCTGATCAATTTCTCCCATATTACTGTACACAATACCGATATTATTATAACAATCAGCCACCGTTAAACTTTCAAGCCCCGCAATTTTGATCCTTATACTAAGTGCATGTTTAAACAAACTTAAAGCAGTAAATAGATCACCTTGCATCCTATTTAAGACACCAATATTATAATAGTCCATAGCTGTAAATTTGTGATCCGCACCATGATGCTTCATATCAATAGCAAGTGCCTTGTAATAATATTCCTGTGTTTTATCATATGCTCCTTTATGCCAGTAAATGTTGCCTATATTGGTATAACTGATTGCCAGGTCAGGGTCATTTTGGCCATAATGTTTCAATGTAAAATTAAGATGCTTATTGTAGTAATTCATGGCTTCACTATAATCACCTTTGCTGGAATAGACTCTTCCAATTGCATTATATAGCGTGCCAATCAATTTTTCTTTTGGGTTTAATTGGCTTTCAGCAATATCCAGGGCCTTATCAAGATAAGTCAGTGCTTTAGTATAAGTAGACATCAGATTAAAATTATTGCCCATTTTCATATAGCATTTAACCACCCCATGATAATTTTGAGCATTTTCATAGATGCTCAGCGCCATGATATAAAAGTGATTAGAACTATCAAATTTCCTGTACATGTGAAGAGAGTCCGCAACATTTAAATAATGATTGGCAGCATTGGTATCATGGGAGACAGTTTGGTAGATGGTTTTGAGAGGATCAATTTTGTTCTGCTCTGCAAAACTCAATTGACAAATACCAATTAACAATGAGCAAATAGAACTGAAGAGAAATATTTTGAAATACTTGCTACCCATCTCATAAAGATAGAGAATTTACGAATATCAAATAGCTGCGAATAAATGAGTTTACGAGGACACTAATAACGAGTTACAACTCTCCGTTTATTTCTCATAACTATATTATTCTACAATGCAAATACTAATGGCCAGATTATCGAAAACATTTTTCCCGCTTTTGCATTGGAAAGTAATCACTTTCTGTAATTAGTATCATACCGATACTATGATTTTCGCGGACTATCCTAACTCATTAATTAGCAATGGGTTATATATATATAATTAATGGAATAGTTTTGGGACTTATATTAATTATCAAAATAAAATATTTATAAAGTGCATTATGTATAATAAAATAGATATTAAATTCTGGTATAAATAGTTATGCTGTATATAATTTTGATAAACATTTACAGTGGTGCAAACATATAATATTTATTTACGTAGTTATACTTATAAGGGATTAGTCTATTTACGTGCGTAATGACTAAGTAATGTTTTTATGTAAATGCTTAAATATCAATATTTTAAATGTTATAGAATAAATATTAGTTGAGGGTACAACTGTTTAAATAAATTTCTTATTATGTTATGGAGTACTAACCCTACTAAGTTAATAAGTGGAATATTATTTGCCATTTTACTTTTAACTGTAAACATAAACAGCTACGGAGCTAAATTGTGGGATGGTGGGGTAAGTACAGACTGGAACGATGCTAATAATTGGCAAGATGATGTCTTACCCGATGCACAGGACATAATTATTCCGGATGTCTCAGGAGCAAGTGGAAATTTCCCTGTCTTATCCGCAGCTTCTTCCTTTACACCTAAAAAAATACAAGTAAAAGCTGGTGCTACATTGACAATGAATGGTACTGCATCTGTTACGGTTAATGGTGACTTGGATATTATTGGGACTTTAACCTGTACTGCCGGAACCATAACAATGGGGACAAGTGGTAAAAAAATTAAAGGAGCAGGCAGTATAAACTTATTTAATATAACTATTAACAGTAGTGTACAGATTACACATGATGGGACTGCAACAAATATTAATGTTGCAGGTGATTTTACCAATAATGGTACGTGGGTTGATGGTAGTGGAAAAATAACTTTTAATGGTTCTGGAAATCAAAATTTTGATTGTGGTGGAGATGAATTTTTCCAC